>JAGCWE010000110.1 GCA_017962005.1 Paludibacteraceae bacterium
ACGCACGGTCGGCATAGGCAATGCGCAGGTCGGTTACCGCCGCGCGCTGCTTCAGGAGGTGCTGAACCTCACCCTCCCTGGAGTGCCGTGTATCTACCAGTGCGATGAGTACGGCGAAGTGGGCGGCGGCGATCCCGACAACCGCCACATGATGCGCTTCGACGGCGAGTTGAACGAAGAGGAAATGGAGATGAAACGCCATGTGAAGGAGTTGATTCATCTGCGCCGCACGCTGATTGCGCTGCAATATGGTGATTTCCTGCCCATAAAATGCGACAAGGATGTCTTCACTTTCGACCGGACCTATATGGGACAGACCGTGCGCGTGAGCATCAACCGCAAGAACCTGTCCTACACCATTCAGACCTTTACTATTCACGGTTGAGTGAAGTCGTGGGCTTAATGTGATATACTAACTGTAAAAGAAACCATACAATGAAAAAACTGTTTTTCGCACTCTGTGCAATCGCTCTTCTTGCCACCGGCTGCAAGAAACAATGCTGTGACAACCAATGCATGGCTGACGGCCGTCATCCCGCGTATGCCTACAACGCCACTATCTACGAGTTGAACACCCGCCAGTTGACCGACGAGGGCACGTTCGCTGCTGCCGAGGCGCTGCTGCCCGAACTGCGCGAGAACGGCATTGACATCATCTGGGTGATGCCCTGCCAGCCCATCGGCGTGCTGACCCGCAAGGGCACGCTTGGCAGTTACTACTCCATCATCGACTATTGCCAGATCAATCCGGAGTTCGGCACGCGTGCTGACTTCGAGCATTTCCTCAAGGCCGCCCACGACCTCGGCTTCAAGGTTATCCTCGACTGGGTGGCCAACCATACGGCTCCCGACAGCGAATGGACCAAGAACGAGGGCTGGCACTACCGCGACAGCCTCGGCAACCTGATGGTGCAATACGACTGGACGGACATCAGCAAACTCAACTACGACAACCAGGATATGCGTCAGGCTATGCTCAATGCCATGCACTGGTGGATGGACACCATCGGCATCGACGGCTTCCGCTGCGATGTGGCGGGCGAGGTGCCGACCGACTTCTGGAACTGGGCGATGGCTGACCTCCGTCAGACCCACCCCGACATGTTCACTCTGGCGGAGGACGAGGACAAGGCGCAGGAACTGACCGAGCAGGCGTTCGACATGTACTACGGCTGGACGCTCCACCACCTGATGAACAACGTGGCACAAGGAAAGAGCACCGTGGAAGACCTCTGGCAGTACTTCCAGAAGGTGGACACCACGCTGCGCGCGGATGCTATCCGTATGAACTTCACCAGCAACCACGACGAGAACTCGTGGAACGGAACGGAGTTCGAGCGCATGGGCGATGCTGCCTATATGATGGCGGCTTTCACCTACTTCGTACCGGGTATGCCGCTTATTTACACCGGTCAGTTGTCGGGCAACCATCACCGCCTGCAGTTCTTTGAGAAAGACGTGATTGACCGCGAGGAGAACGCTCCCGAATATGGCATGTACCAGCGCCTCAACGCGTTCCGAAAGGCCAATGCCGCCCTCTACAGCAACGGGATGGGTGCGCCGATGATACGCCTCGAGAGCGACAACGACAACATCTTCGCCGCCATCCGCACGTTTGCAGGCGGGAAGCCCGAATGTTGCCGGAACAAGTGCGAAGGCAGAAAAGAATGTGACGGAAAGAACAACTGCTGCCAGAAAGAATGCTGCAAGGGCGGTTGCTGCCGCAATGAGGTGATGGCGCTGATGAACATGTCCAACGAGGAGCACACCTTCTCCATCACCATGCCTTGCGAGTCGCTTTGCGGCGAATGGACCGACATCAACGGCTCGGCCATCACGGTCACCGTGCCCACCACCACCTTCACCCTGCCCGCATGGCAGTATATGCTGCTGACTCGATGAGCGATTGGCTGTTTGACCGATGAAATACGCTTATACTCTGTCCGTTCCGTATCAGGAAGTGGATACGACACGGCGTTGGCGTTTGTACAATCTCGAGAACGCGCTGCTCCAGACGGCGGCGGATGTGGCTAACGGGTTGGGGTTCGGCATCAGGCAACTGTTTCCTTACGGATATACGTGGATTCTGACGCGTATGGACATCGAGATGCGCGAGCGTCCGATGCACGGCGATGTGGTGACCATCCAGACATGGATTGAGCGCAATGCGCACTTGCTTTCCACGCGTAACTTCCGCATTTACAAGGGCGACAGCACCGACGGCGGACTGATTGGGCGCGTGTCAAGTGTCTGGGCGGTGTTGGACTTGCAGTCGCGTCAGGTGGTCAATGCCTTTGACCTGCCTATGTTTGACGGCTGCGTGGACGGCGAGCCGCTTGTCCTGCCCCGCCAGCAGCGTGTGATGCCCCTCCGTGACGTGGAGGAGGCGTATCGCTCGCGCGTCACATATTCCGATATGGACTACAACGGCCACTGCAACTCGTGCAAGTACCTCGAGCACATGCTCGACGTCCATCGGCCCGCTTTCTTGGACAATCCCGTCCCCTTCAGGCTGACCGTCCAGTACTCGCGCGAAATCAGGGAGGGGGACACCTACGCCGTCAAGTATGCTGACACGGGCGACGCCTGCCAATGGCAGATGCTGAACGCAAGCGGAGAGACATCCGCTTCCGCCCGACTGACGAACTTAAACCAAATTGACTATGAAATGTCCTGACATACAATCCATCAAGCAGATTGCGCTGCTGTCGAAAAACATATTCTTCCCGGGCTATTTTGAGCCGTGCCCCACGGAGGAGCATCTCTTGGAGAACTACCTGACCGTACGCAAGCAGCAGTTGAGGCTGGTGCTGTGCGACCAGATTGCGGTCGAACAGGCGGATGCGTTCTTGGCTGAACTGCCGGAGATTGGGCGCCTGCTCAACACCGATGTGGACGCGATGATTGCCAACGACCCGGCTGCCGTGGACAACCGCGACGAGGTTATCTACTGCTACCCGTTCATTCAGGCTATTATCAACTACCGCGTCGCCCATTGCCTCCACCGGCTCGGCGTGAAGATTATCCCCCGCATCCTGACCGAGCGTGCGCACACGCTCACGGGTATTGACATCCACCCGGGCGCGCAGATTGGCGAGTATTTCGCCATCGACCACGGTACGGGTGTGGTCATCGGCGAGACCTGTATCATCGGCAGTCACGTCACGCTGTACCAGGGTGTGACGCTGGGCGCGAAGAACTTCCAGACCGACGAGCACGGCAACATGATCAATCAGCCGCGCCACCCCATTCTGGAGGATTATGTCACGGTCTATTCCAATGCCACCTTGCTGGGCAGGATAACGATTGGTCACCATTCCGTCATTGGCGGCAACCAGTGGCTGACCCATTCGGTGCCTCCGCATTCACGCGTTATCGTCAATAATCCCGCGCAGCAATGACCATTCTTTACGAGGACAACCATCTGATTGCCGTCAACAAGGCGTGCGGAGAGTTGGTGCAGGGCGACAAGACGGGCGACCCTTCGCTCATTGACAGCCTGAAAGCCTACATCAGGGACAAGTGCCACAAGCCGGGCGAGGTCTTTCTGGGTCTGCCCCATCGCATCGACCGTCCGACCAGCGGCGTTGTACTTTTTGCCCGCACGGGCAAGGCGCTCTCAAGGCTCTGCGAGGTCTTCAAGGGTCATACGGACATACAGAAGGTCTATTGGGCGGTCACGGCGCAATGCCCTTCCGAGCCGGAAGGCACGCTCCGCCATCTGCTGGTGCGCAACGAGAAGATGAACAAGTCGTTTGTGGTCTCGCCCGGTGCAAGGCTGCCGGAGCATCAGAAGGCGCAGGAGGCGGTGCTGCATTACCGCGTGATTGCGCACAGCCAGCGGTACCATCTGCTGGAGGTCCGTCTGGAGACGGGGCGCCATCATCAGATTCGCTGCCAGTTGGCGGCGATTGGATGCCCTATCAAGGGCGATTTGAAGTACGGCGCGAAGCGGAGCAATCCCGACGGCGGCATATCGCTGCACGCGCGTTCGATAACCCTGCTCCACCCCGTACGCAAGGAAACGATGACCATCACTGCGCCCGCTCCCGATGAGTTCGTGACGCTGTTCGGAACTGTTGGGTAGTGAAGGTACGCATCGTCACATTAGGTTGCAAGCTGAATTTTGCTGAATCAAGCGCGCTGATGAACGAACTCGTCAGGCGCGGCTGGGAGCGTGCCAAGCCGGGCGAGAATGCCGATTTGGTCATTGTGAACACCTGCACGGTCACCGACACGGCAGACCAGAAAGACCGTCAGGCCATCCACCGTGTGCGGCGCGAGAACCCCGGTGCGCGCATTGTGGTGACGGGCTGTTACGCGCGGCTGCATCCGAAGGAGATTGCCGCTATGGTCGAGGTGGACCGCGTGGTCAGGAAGCGCGATGATGTCTTCCTGCCCGCCTACTCCAAGGACGACCGCACGCGCTGTTTCCTCAAGGTGCAGGACGGTTGCAACTATTTCTGCACCTATTGTGCCATTCCCTATGCCCGGGGCAGGAGCCGCAATCCCTCCGTGGAGTCTGTCTGCGCGCAGGCGATGACTGTGCTTGGCGAGGGCGCGAAGGAGATTGTACTGACGGGCGTCAATATTGGCGATTTCGGGCGCAGTACCGGCGAAACATTCATTGACCTTCTGCGTGCGTTGGACACGCTTCCTTTCGATGCGCCTTACCGTGTGCGCATCGGCAGTGTCGAGCCGAATCTGCTGACCGCGGAGATTATCGACCTCGTGGCGCGGTCTGCACATATTGCCCCGCATTTCCATATCCCGCTCCAGTCCGGCTCGGACGAGGTGCTGCGCATCATGAACCGCCATTACGACACGTCCCTTTTCCGCGAGCGGGTGGACTGCATCCGCCGCGTGTTGCCCCATGCGTTTATCGGCGTGGACTGCATGGTGGGTGTCCGGGGCGAGACGGATGAGCGCTGGGAGGCATACCTTCGGTTCGTTGAGTCGTTGCCGGTCAGCCAGTTGCATGTCTTCACCTATTCGGAGCGCGAGGGCACGCGTATGCTGACGATGGACCTGCCTGTTGTGCCGGCGAAGGAACGTCATCGCCGCAGTCAGGTTCTGCATCAGGTCAGCGGGAGCAAACTGCAGGCGTTCTATGCCGCTTGCGAGGGCGTGCCCCAGACCGTCTTGTGGGAGGGCAAGAACGACCACGGCGTGATGTACGGTTTCTCGGAGAACTACATCCGCCATTCCCGTCCCTACGACCGCCTGCGGGTCAATACCTTCGAGACCCTTCCCGCCTGACATCCTCCCCTATCCTTTCCTCTTTCCT
>JAGCWE010000111.1 GCA_017962005.1 Paludibacteraceae bacterium
GCCGGACTGGCTGATGACGTGGGAACAGGACGACAGGCAACTGACCCTTCTGTTCCTTCAGACAGGCACCCACTCGGATCTGTTCTGACTTTGTTTTTCCACTTTCAGCCCAGTGTGTACAAACGAAACAAGTTAATCATAAACAGCAGTCCATATAATTTTTCAGTGAAGAGAGTGCTATTTTTCTACGCGCTGGTAGCGGCTCTATGCCTTATCGGTTGCAAGCAACAGAATGAGCCTTCAGGAGATGGTTCCGGCAAACAGGAGGAGACTCCCACGCCTTCGAATGGCGGCGTGCTGTCCGGAGTGTTCACCGTGGGTAAAACAACAAAGGTGAGGTTCTCGCCGGGCAACCTACAGTTCAATGCGGCGTTGGGAAGCCACCAATGTATGGATGGGAGAACGAAGCAGGGTACGTGGCGTTTTGCGAAACACCAGTGGGATATTGTCGGTATGGGTTACGGTCAGATTGATGAGAATACCAGTTGCTATATCGGCGGTACGGTAACTGATGGTGATAACAGGAGAATCGGTAGCACGTACGATGGTTGGATTGATTTGTTCGGTTGGGGTACGAGCGGCTGGGAGAGTGGTGCGAACTACTATGAGCCTTGGTCCACAAGTGATAATTCGGAAGACTTCTGTCCGGGCGGCAGTTGGTTCAACAGCTTGACTGGCGATTATGCGAAAGCGGACTGGGGTGTATATAATCAGATAGGTAAGGATGCTCCGGGGAGTTGGCGTACGCTAACATTTGATGAATGGCATTATTTGATATGCCTTCGCACGAATGCAGGCTACAAATATGGGGCGGCGAAAGTGAACGGCATAGCAGGCATCGTGGTACTGCCGGATGATTGGACATTGCCAAGCGGCTGTAGTTTCACTTGTGGCTTGACGAACGCGTTCAGTTGGAGAGATTGGAGCCGGGTTGCGGCAACGAACATTTACAGCGCGAAGCAGTGGATTCAGATGGAGACTGCAGGTGCAGTCTTCCTCCCTGCTGCCGGCTGCCGCTACGGCACTTCTGTCGGTGGCGTGGGTTCCTTCTGCTACTATTGGTCTAGTACCGAACAGGGTTGCTATGTCTGCATCCTGTTCTTCGGTTCTAACGACTACGACACAGTGTGGCAGGGGAGCCGTGTAATCGGGTATTCTGTCCGATTAGTGTCAGAACTTTAATTCGTCTTATTTTTCGGTTTGGTACACACAAGAAAGAGCGAGCTGTTCCTTTGCGGGGCAGTCCGCTTGCTTTTTTGCTCCGCGCTGACGTGCGGAGAAGGTGACAAAGACCGCGTCTCACGCGGAACAACAGGCGAAAGGGCGGCTCTTGGGCCGATGAGGGATAGTCCGACCTAATGGACAAAATAAAGCGGATGACGCTTTTCTGTCGCGGTTTTTTGCATATTAAGAAAATCAACTATCTTTGCGGGCGGATTCGCGGAAGTGCGCTTTGTCGAGCATACAAGCGGATTCTACTTGGTATTACGCCGGATATGTAATACTAATGCGTACAGAAAACACTCTATGTATATTGACATAAAAAGCAAATAATGATGAAAAAGACAATCCTATGCGCTGTAATGTGCCTGATGGCGCTTACGATGAACGCCCAGAAATTCGCTGTACTTGAGTTTCGCGGAGCGAAGAGTGTGTCTGTATCTGATGTGGACGGCATCTCGGAAATGTTTATGACATACTTCCGTCCGGCAGGATATACGCCGGTGGAACGCGCCCAGATTGACAAGGTCATTTCCGAGCAGGGCTTCCAACATTCGGATATCACCGATGACCAGGCGGTTGAGGTAGGACGTATCCTGAATGTGTCCAAGGTTGTCGTCGGAAAAGTAAGCAAACTTGGAGGGCAATATCAGGTGGATGTCCGTGTTGTGGATGTGCAGACCGGACATGATGTCGCTCTTGACGGAGCAACGTTCAGCGGTGATTACCGTGCGAATGTCCGCAGCCTTGCCCAGAAACTTGCAGGACAGATTGCCATCACATCGGGCGGAACGGTACCTGCCACACCTGCTCCTACTACTAGAAAGCGTACCACAGTGGAAGTGGTATATGGTTATCTGAAAGTGTTCCCCAATGAATTGGGCGTATTTGAAGCGGAACCGACTACCGTCATCGCCCAAATCAACAAACATGCGCAGCATGGTTATAACAACTGGCGTGTTCCCACGAACGAGGAACTCTCATTGCTTCGCGCCAACAACTATCTGGGTAATGGCCAGTATATGTCACGCGAAAACAAGAAAGGTATTGTTCTGCTTGTGTCTGACGGAGATGATTATGCCACGGTACAAAAGGCGGAGGAGGAAGCGAGAAAAGCAAAAGCGGCAGAGGAGGCACGCAGAGCAGAGGAAGCGAGAAAAGCAAAAGTGGCAGAGGAGGCACGCAAAGCAGAGGAATCGAGAAAAGCAAAAGTGGCAGAGGAAGCACGAAAAGCAGAGGAAGCGAGAAAAGCAGCATTGCGGGCACAAGGGTGGATAGATTTGGGTTTGCCGAGCGGAACACTGTGGAAAAAAAATAACGAGGAAGGCGGATTATATACATACGACCAAGCCCTGGAGAAGTTTGGCAGTAACTTGCCGACGAAAGAGCAGATGGAAGAATTGATGTCTTCCTGTAAATGGACTTGGACGGGCAACGGGTATGAAGTGGGAGGTCTGGGCGGAGAGACCATATTTCTACCAGCTGCGGGCTATTCGGGTTGTAACGGTTTCGTGCTACTTGTCGGCTCGTATGGCAACTATTGGTTACTCTCGCCTAATGGTTCGGGGCGTGCGTGGTACATGGTCTTCTGTTCAAGTGGGGTGGACATGTACTATGATCTTCGGTGCACCGGTCGGTCAGTGCGTCTTGTCCGTTAGTTTTCAGGATGCCCCCTTGTTCTCCCCAATACGGGCGAACATGCAACAAAGAGCGGGCTGGCTCCATTGCGGGGCAGTCCGCTTTCTTTTTTGCTCCGCGCTGACGTGCGGAGAACATGACTGAGGTGCCCCCATTTTATTGGACGGGGTTAGTAAATATTGTTGGCCGTATGCGTGTTCATCGACAAGTTGTTCATATAGGTCTGCCTGTATTGTACAGGACTCATGCGCAGACGCAGCTTGATACGGTCGTTGTTGTAA
>JAGCWE010000112.1 GCA_017962005.1 Paludibacteraceae bacterium
AGCCGATGATTTATTACCCGTTGTCCACCCTGATGCTGGCGGGTATTCGTGAGGTGCTGGTTATCTCCACACCACGCGATCTGCCTATGTTCCGCGAACTGCTGGGCGACGGCAGCCGTCTGGGCATGCGCTTCGAGTACAAAGTGCAGGAAGTACCCAACGGTCTGGCGCAGGCTTTTGTGCTGGGCGCGGAGTTCCTGAACGGCGGTCCCGGCTGCCTTATACTGGGCGACAACCTGTTCTACGGCCAGGGCTTCACGAAGATGCTCCGTCAGGCCGTCCTGTCGCTTGACCCGCAGCACGACATGCCCGAGCAACCCAATCCGGCACACAAGCACGCGACGACGATGGAGGACCTGAAAGCCCGCATCACGCATCTGGGCAAGGGCGCCTGCATCTTCGGCTACGAGGTGAGCGACCCCCGCGCATACGGCGTGGTAGAGTTTGACAAGGACGGCAAAGTGCTGAGTCTTGAGGAGAAGCCGCAGCAGCCCAAGAGCAACTATGCCGTACCCGGACTGTACTTCTACGACAAGAGCGTATGCGAAAAAGCCGCAGCACTCCGTCCGTCCGCACGCGGCGAATACGAGATAACCGACCTGAACAAAGTGTATCTGGAAGAGGGCACGCTGCGCGTGCAACTGTTCGGCAGAGGATTCGCATGGCTGGACACGGGCAACTGCGACAGCCTGCTTGAAGCGGGCAACTTCGTGGCTACCATCCAGAACCGTCAGGGCTTCTATGTCGCCTGCATCGAGGAGATAGCCTGGCGCAACGGCTGGATAACGAGCGAAGCACTGCGCACAATGGGCAGCGAGATGAAGACACAATACGGTCGCTATCTGGAGCATCTGGCAGGGAAATGACGCACGGCAAGAGGTTGTTCATCGGATGTCTGTCGGCATTGCTACTGACGGCAACGGGCTGCCATCGTACCGCGCCCCAGAGTCCCACATACCGCAGCGGACGCAAGGAGGTGAAAGCTGACAGCAGTCTGCTGCAGGCGATAGAGACCAACCAACACCTTGCGGAAGAGGCGGACAGGGCTTTGTCGATGTATGCCGATTCGGGCTTCGCGCAGCAGGAGTTAGGTTATTGGTCGCGGGGAATGGTGCAGGTAGACAGTGCACTCGCCACCAACACTGCCGTCACTCTTCGTCGCCGCGTCTATACGTTAGACAGCATATTGGTGGAAGACGTAACGGAAATAGTGACAGTAGGTCAAGCCAACCAAATGCAAGCCGTTAACGATGCATTGGAGCAGATGACACACGGACAGGAAGTAACCCTCATAGTGCCGTGGTACCTGGCATACGGCAGCACGGGAACGGACGCTATAGCACCCTACACCAACTTGCGCATTGAACTGACAGTAGAATAACTATGACAATGAACAAAAGAATGAGAAAAACTTTGATATCCATACTAATGGTCGTGGTCATTGCAGCGGTGACAGGCTGTACAAGCAACACGTACTCCAAGTTGCGCGACAGGGAGAAACAGTTGATTGACAGTTATATGAGCCGTCAGGGATTGCGCGTCCTCAAGTCAATGCCCGACGTGGCACAAGGAGCCAAATGGGACGAAAAAGACTACGTGGCACTGGAGGAGTACGACCAACTGTATTTCCATCTGGTATCGGCAGTGGACACAACGCGCAAACTGGAAGCCGGCGACAAAGTCAATGTCCGCTTCCGCAAGTACTCGCTGGACGTGTATGCCGATACTATCAGTTATTGGACCACGGACGATGCGGGCGAACCCATACGGCTGGCCATCGGAATCACATCCGGGACATACAACTGCACAGGCTGGCAGGCGGCGATACTGGCGATGGGGCAAGAAGGCGAATGCAAAATCATCTGTCCGAGCGTGTACGGCACATCGGACGACAACTCGTCCGTCACGCCCTACTGCTATGACCTGAAAGTAACGCGGGTGCGGTAATATTCCAACCAAAAACAATCACATTATGAGTCTGATAAAGAGCATCTCCGGCATACGCGGCACAATAGGCGGCCGCGTGGGCGAAGGACTAAGCGGCGTGGATATCGTACGCTTCACCGCCGCCTATTGCGTCCAGCGCGCTGAGGCAGTGCCGGACAACAGAAAAATAGTAGTGGGGCGCGACGCCCGCATCAGCGGGGAAATGGTGTACCAATTAGTAAGCGGCACACTGGTCAGCATGGGCTACGATGTAGTGAACATCGGTCTTGCGACCACACCGACAACCGAAATCGCAGTGACAGGCGAACAGGCGGCAGGCGGCATCATCCTGACCGCCAGCCATAACCCCAAACAATGGAACGCACTCAAACTGCTCAACGAGAAAGGCGAGTTCCTCAACGATGCCGAAGGAAAAGCCGTGTTGGACATAGCCGCACGCGAAGACTTTGTGTTCGCCGAAGTGGACAAGATAGGGCATATCACAGAGAAAGACTACCTGCCCTACCACATTGAGAAGGTGCTGCAACTGCCCCTTGTACACAAACAAGCCATCGCACAGAGGCATTTCCGCGTAGTCATCGACTGCGTCAATTCGGTAGGCGGTATGGCTATTCCCGCTATACTTCGCGCTTTGGGTGTAGAAGACATAGTATGCCTCAACTGCGAGCCTACCGGACATTTTGCACACAATCCGGAACCTGTTCCGCAAAACCTGACGGAAATCAGCGAACGGATGCGCAACGGCAAAGCGGACGTGGGCTTTGTAGTGGACCCGGACGTGGACCGTCTCGCCATACTATGCGAGAACGGGGAGATGTTCGTGGAGGAATACACACTGGTCAGCGTGGCGGACTATGTGCTCACACACACACCGGGCAACACGGTTAGCAACCTGAGTTCATCCCGCGCGTTGAGCGACGTCACCGTCCGTCACGGCGGCAGTTACAGCGCAGCGGCAGTCGGCGAAGTGAACGTGGTGACAGAGATGAAGCGCACCAACGCTATCATCGGCGGCGAGGGCAACGGCGGGGTCATCTATCCCGCATGCCACTACGGCAGGGACGCGCTTGTGGGTATCGCCCTGTTCCTGTCCGGACTGGCTGAAAAAGGCTGCACGGTGAGCGAATGGAAGCGCGAACTGCCACAGTATGCCATATCGAAGAACCGCATCGACCTAACGCCGGAAACAGACGTAGATGATGTGCTCCGCCGCGTCAAAGAGGCATACAAGAACGAGCGCGTGAACGACATTGACGGCGTGAAAATAGACTTTGCCGACGGGTGGGTGCACCTGCGCAAGAGCAACACCGAGCCGATTATCCGCGTCTATTCGGAAGCGGCTACCATTGACGAAGCCAACCGCCTTGCCCGACAAGTAATGCAAATGATTGAACAATAAATGGAGATACTGATAACCAATGACGACGGCTGGGGAAGCAAAGGTCTGATGCTTCTCATCCGCAAGTTGCTGCCTATGGGACATATCACGGTACTGGCACCGGACGGTCCGCGCAGCAGCATGTCGAACGCCATCACCTCGAAGTCCCCGATGACCTTGCGCCGGCTGCCCGCACAGGAAGACCTGCCCGGCGTGGACATATATACCACCAACGGCACGCCGTCCGACTGCATCAAACTGGCTGTCAATGTGCTGTTCGGAGAAGACAGCAGCAAGATTGACTTGGTGGTGAGCGGCATCAACCACGGCAGCAACGCCGCCATTGACATCATCTATTCGGGCACAATGGGAGCCTGCTTTGTAGCCGCCGAACAAGGCATTCCCGCCATCGGTTTCTCCATCTACGACATGGACGCCAATCCCGATTTCTCGTATATGGAGCCATATCTGCTGCCTCTCACGAAAGAGTTGTACGAGAAAGGCATGCCCCGCACGGTGTGCTACAACATTAATGCGCCGCAAGGTCCCATACAGGGCGTCCGCCATACGCGCCAGTGCATCAGCCACTGGGCAAAAGAGATACGCCCCACCACATTGGAAAACGGCGAACAGGCGTATATGCTGACAGGCTATCTGGTAAATGACGAACCCGAAGCGGAGGACACCGACGAATGGGCGGTAACCCACGGATACCTGTCCATCCAGCCATGCTGCATAGACATGACCTACTATGGAAAGATGGGATAAATACTGGATTGGCATCGTGCTGGGCCTGATTATGCCAGCCACTGTCGGATATGTCTACATCGAGACCTACGGTCTCCGTCCGGCGTTGGAGATGTTCGGAATGGCATTAAGCCAGACGTGGAGCAAACTGCTCATCGTAAGCGTCTTCCCTGACCTTGCTTTCATCTTCGTCTTTTACGCCGCCGATATGTGGAAAACAAGCAAAGGTCTGCTGATTGGCGCCTTCCCGTATATCCTTGCCGCCATCGCCTTCCTGCTGTAATGTCCAACCGCACAGTCTCCCCGCAACAGAATGAAATACTTTCTCATAGCCGGTGAAGCGTCGGGCGACCTCCATGCCTCCAACCTTATCCGCAGCCTCCGCACATACGACAAAGATGCCGTGTTTGCAGGAATGGGCGGCGAGAAGATGCGCGAAGCGGGATGCAGACTGGTACAGGACTACAGGGAGATGGCCTTTATGGGCGTAGTGGCGGTGGTGAGGAACATCGGCAAGGTGCGCCGCAATTTCCGCATCGCCCGTGAGGCATTGCAGAAAGAGCAGCCGGACGTTCTGATACTGACTGACTACCCGAGTTTCAACCTCAGGATGGCACAATGGTGCAAACGGCATCTGCCCAAAACCCAAACGGTATATTACATTCCGCCCAAGGTATGGGCATGGAAGTCGTGGCGCGTGCACAAGATTGCCCGTTGTACAGACCTTGTGCTGGGAATCTTCCCGTTTGAACCCGCCTTTTACGCCCGCTTCGGGTATGCATGCCGGTACGTGGGCAATCCGACAATGGACAGCATACGCGCCGCCCTGTCCGCTCCGCCAAAAGAATCATTCCCCCACCCCTGTATCGCCCTTCTCCCCGGCAGCCGCAAAAGCGAAATCAGCCATTGCCTGCCCCTGATGCTGCAAGCGGCACAGGAAGTGCAACGCACCCATCCCGCATACAAGATTGTCATCACCGCAGCCCCCGGAGTGGAGGACGCCTTCTACCATCACCTTATCCCGCAAGCGGACAGTTCCCTGCTTCTGACCCGCGACACATACAGCGTACTCCGACAAGCATCCGCTACCGTGGTCAATTCGGGAACCGCCACGCTTGAAGCGGCGCTCTTCGGGTGTCCATTGACGGCGGTCTATCATATCGCCGCAAGCAGGTTCTTCGGCAAACACGTGGTCAATTTCTTCAAGCATTTCATTTTCCACGACGGCTGGTTCACTCTCGTCAACATCCTGTCAGGGAAAGAGGTGATACGGGAACTGATAGCCGAGAAGTTCACGGCGGAGAACATAACGAAGGAACTGACGCTGCTGCTGGATGACAAGGACTATCGGGAAACACAATTAACCGACCTACGGCAACTGCATACCATTCTTGGTGACTCACCCGCAGCCGACACTGCCGCAAAAGAGATTCTAACATTAAGACAATGAAGAAAATCCTTATTCTATCCTTTGTCGTTCTGGCAGGACTGGCAGGGCTTGCCTACCAAAACCTTATCCCTCAAAAGCCATCCGCCGAACAGAGCGCTGAAGTTGCCGCAACACATCCGGAAATCCCCCAACTGCTCAATGAGCAGCCGGAACAAATCATTGAACACACAGGCTATACTGTCAGTTACAACCCTAAACGGCATATCCCCAACTGGGTCGCGTACTGTCTGGAAAAAGACGAGGTGACGGATACACACTCCCGTTCGGACAAGTTCATGCCCGACCCGCTGGTAAAGGGAAATCCCGTGGTCACAAGGGACTACTCCGGCTCGGGTTACGACCGCGGTCATATGGCACCCGCCGGAGACATGCGCTGGTCCGAACAAGCAATGCGGGAGTCGTTCTACATGACCAATATCTGCCCGCAGAACCATAACAACAACGCCGGCGACTGGAAAGACTTGGAGGAACTGGTGCGCGACCTGGCAGTACGCTACGGCAATATCTACATCTGCTGCGGACCTGTCGTCACCGATGAGACCACCACTATCGGGCAACAACGGAAAATAGTCGTGCCACAAGCCTTCTTCAAAGTACTCCTGCGGCAGAAGAAAGACGGCACATGGACGGCAATCGGCTTCGTCATGCCCAACCAGGCAGGCAACCGCCCCCTGATGACCTACATGCTTTCCGTCGATGAAGCAGAGGCCATGACAGGCATAGACTTCTACCCCGCCCTGCCCGATGACATCGAAGACAAGATTGAAGCCGACTTTGTCATTGCCGACTGGACATTATGAACCAATAATCACAGAACCTATATGGCACAGACAGAAATCAACACACTGGGCGAGTTCGGACTGATACGTCATCTGACTGAACAGATAACCCCGCAACAACCAACTACCGTCAAAGGTGTAGGAGATGATGCCGCCGTAATGAACTACGGAGGCAAGCGCACACTCGTCACCACCGACCTGCTCCTTGAGGGCGTGCATTTCAATCTTGAATACGTCCCTCTCAAGCACTTGGGCTACAAGGCGGTAGTAGTCAATCTGTCAGACATCTACGCCATGAACGGCACACCGACCCAGATAGTGGTCGGACTGGGCATATCCGCCCGCTTCCCTGTGGAGGCCATTGACGAACTCTACAGCGGCATCCGACTGGCTTGCGAGAAGTACGGCGTGGACCTGGTCGGTGGCGATACCAGCGCCAGCATGACCGGACTGACCATCTCCATCACCTGCATCGGCACGGCAGAAGAAAAAGACATCGTATATCGCAGCGGGGCGAAGAAGAACGACCTCATCTGCGTGTCAGGCAACCTCGGTACCGCCTATCTCGGCTTGCAACTGCTCGAACGCGAGCGCATCGCGCTACAAGGACAGAAGACCGGAGACGAGATAGACGCTTTCAAGGGAAGAGAGTACCTGCTGCAGCGACAACTCAAACCCGAAGCGCGGAAGGACATCATAGCCGCCCTGCGCGAGGCACATATCCACCCCACCGCGATGATGGACGTATCCGACGGCCTGTCGTCCGAACTGCTGCATATATGCCATGAGTCACAATGCGGCTGCGCCGTCTATGAAGACAAACTGCCTATCAACTACGAAGCGGCAAAAGTGGCGGAGGAGATGAATCTCAATATCGTCACCTGCGCCCTGAACGGAGGAGAAGACTACGAACTGCTCTTCACCTGCGATATAAAAGACTACGAGAAACTTATTCCGATAGAGGACATCTATATCGTCGGACACATCACCGATGCGGCGGACGGTTCCATACTCATCGGCAGAAACGGCGAGCAACTCCCTCTAAAAGCACAGGGCTGGAACGCCTTCTGGGAGTAACGCCGCTTACCTGGGGCTGTACGAGCGCGCCACCCACGGATCATCGCTCGTGGCGCACAATGCGTACAAGGCAACTACCGGAAATGCAGCCGACAAGGGCTGTCTGTATTCTTTCTTTGTACTCATATCTCCCTATTACTCTTGTATTATTCCTAACATATCGTAGCGTTTGCCGTCACGGATGATGTAAACACAGCCGTTCTCCACCACCTTGACGATCCCGCTGCCGTCCGCACTGACCCGCTCCGTATCCGTGGCGGTCTTCTTTCCCAAAACAAGGCGTGCGGGCGCGCCATACTTCACCACGGCATCCTTACCCTCGGTCGGAACCTTGAAACAGGCGCGGAAACCACGCATCGGATTATACGTGTTGGGCCAGTGGAACTGGTTGCCGCTGCCTATAAACAGATTGTCACGATCCTGATAATTCATCTGGTAGCAGGGCACGCTGCCCATAAATCTGATGCCGTTCCCCACGGCATACCCGTCAGCGGTTTCTATTTTCACATTGAAGAAATAGAGGTTCGTGATGACCTCGCCTGTGTTAGCCCAGCGAATCAGATAAGGGATACCCGCCTCAATGGCATCCACCGGCGACATGTAGAGTTCCAAGTCCCCGTTAGCAATCTTCTCAGCGTAGTCAAAAGCGAACAGTTCGCATCCCGCCAAGTCGGAGCCGGCAATCTCCCCTGCATCCATCGAGAAAGGCAGGCAGAGCGTGTTGAAATAGCCGTCCTTGTACAAAGTGCGTTCCATAATCAACGCCGACATATAGCGATCCACATACGGATAGAAGAACTCGCGTATATAGTCATCGCGCTCGCTTATATACAGCGCACCCTTGGAGCCAGTGGCCATACCGCCGCCCTTGTCCAGACCGTCAGTGCCTCCGGCACGCCGTCCGGGCGCGCTTTCCATACCGCCGGACGAAACCACCATCGCTGAGCTGACATTGATAGTCAGCTGCTGCGAGGAGGACTTGCCCTCAAGAAGGACACCACGGTACGGCGGCAAGAGGAAAGGTTCGGCATCGTCCGCCACATCGCGGTTGAAGACAGTCGATTCCTCGTTGTACGGGGCACCCGTAACGCCCTCCTGCTTCCAATAGTACTTGCCGGTCAGCTTGTCGGAGTTGTCCGCCACCAGTCGCGCGATGTCAACATATCCGAACGTCGGGTTGCCGAACAGATAGACACCCTCGTAAACCTCTTTCAGGGTGAAATCATTGTCACCTGTATAGACGGGCTTTCCGTAGTCCCCGTCACGGACGACAGTCTCGCTGTCGTACAGCCATCTGCCATACTCGGTGTTGTAATAATTGTAGGTGTTGTCCCGCTTAGGCAGGCGTATCACCGGATTGACCGCACCGGAGGCACAGTCAATGCCTATCATGCTCGCCTCACCCGCCACCATCGGACGGGTCAGCGTGTTGGTCGCCACTATCCAGCGGTCGTTTTCCGCGTCATACTCGGAATTATAAACCTCATACACATTGCGGTCCGCCGCCGAAGTATTCACCGTCTGGCGGATGGCCGCCACGCTGAACGGGTCGTCGGTCTCGTTCTGGGAAGCGAACATGTCGCCGCTGACCACGCCCTTGATGGGTATGGACACCAGCCCCCATTTCCGTGCATCCACACGAATGTCTATGAACGCCTGCCCATGGATGGCGATACGCTCCTGCCCCGCCACGGACGCGCCGTCAGGCAGATAGATGTTATTGCACTCGTTGCGCTTGTAGTTGATGTCGTAGGCCTCGACAGGATTGGCGTCAAACGTGACGGAATACGCCTGCGGAAGCAGAATGACATTCGTTGACGCCAAGGGAACAAACGAGTCCCAACTGTCATCCACGTTCCAGTCGCCTCCAAGCCAAGTGACAGTATCAGGCACAATGCGCAGCGTGAAATAGGTGTAGCCGCGCTCGCAGCCCTGGTCCTCGTCCGCAAACGCCACATGGAAAGTATAGTCGTAACCCGCCTTCAGGCCAAGAAGACCGTCGCCGTAGATCCGCAGATTGTCCACCGAAGCCACGGTCTTTGTGCCGTTCTTGGCTTCGCCGTCCAGACGGGTCTCCGTCCAGCCGGGACAGGTGGAGGCGACGAGTTTCACGTCCTTTATCACGTAGTTTGACGCTGTTCCCATACGGTAGGTGGGCAGTTGGAACGAAGCGTTTTTCTTCTGCGAGTCGGAGATGCGCACGAAGCGCGGACGATCCGTAACAACAGCAGGCAGAGCCTCCTCCTTATTGCCCACCGCCATCATGTTCACCACCGTCTGGTCCGGACGGATGTGCAGGAAGCGCGGCGTGAGGCAGACCTCCATGCCGTTGGCAGCCGAACCGCCGACAGGGAACGCCGTATAACTGAGTGCCGTACCGGGGAGCATCGTTGCCGTGGCGGAGTTCAGCGTCAGAAGACTGTGCTTCAGCAGATGCCTTACAATCGTCCGGGATGCCGCAGCCGGCGAGGCTGTGCGGTAGTCAGCCACCGCGTCCGCTATCTCGGCGAACGAATAGAGATACTGTTCCGGGTGGGCATTGACGTATTCTTCATCGCCAACCAGCCAGTCGGCACGGCAGGGCGTTGACCCTTCCTCCAACTCTCCTGTCTCCTCATTCTGCATGATGTATGTCAGCACGATATCCAGCTTGTAGGAACGATAGCCGCATATATCGGTCACCTCCTCACCCAACGCCTCGTCATTGACGGTGATGCGCGTGCCGCCGGCTATCATCAGGTCGGCGTGTGTGCCGCAACCCGACTGGTCGCCAAGACCGTCCTTGTGGACAGACACGTAACCGGTATAGACGTAGTTGGTCCGCACGGTCACTGGTTGTGCGATATACAGGACGTAACGCTTGGTCGAACCGTCCACCTGCTCCTTTATATACCTGTAAACCGGCACGTCAGTGTCACGGAACTCCGTGTCAAAAGCCAGAAGGCTTGCGGAGGTCAGTCCGCTCGCCTCGATGGCGGCATCGTCGGACAGAACAGGCACACATCCGAATTCTGTGGACGTGACACCCATATTGGTGTAATTGGTGCTTAACACGGCGTTATGATTGTCCCGCCACTGGTAGTAGAGCGAGGTATGACCCTCCATGTCAATCGCCTGATAGTCCACACGCAGATAGGCAGTGATGTCATCGGTCGTGCCGGACGGGCAGCCGTAGGTGGATGACTGCATGGGGGTCACCGGCGGCTTCTGCATATAGATACGGATATCGTCAATCGCGAAATCGTTGCCGTCAGACGACTTGCCCTTGTTCATTATCTTGAGCCTGTATTTCGGATACGTGTCAGTGGCTTCAAACTTCACGGGGAACATAATCTTGTACCATTTGGCGCGCTCCATCCTGACAGAAGGGTTGCTGACATTCTCCACGGCATTGATGCCGAACTCGCCGGTGGTATAGGTGGTCAGTATGTGCTCATTACCCAAGGCATCCTCACCGATGACGATAAAATCAAGGTTCGGCGCACAGTTATAAGTTCCGGCAGTACTGGACGCGTCTATCACCCAAGCGGAGAAATACATCGTTGAACCCGGACACAAATCCGTATGGAAGTCAATATTGAACAACAATCCGGGCTGCTCCGAGCCGTCCACAAAAATCATATAGCCCTTTTGGGCATTTTCCACAGCATTTGGCGAGCCATCCACATGGTTATAGATCCACGGGGTCTGAATATCTCCTTCGGCCTGCTTGTTCACCCATACGTCCTGTGCGTTCACCACGCCGTATTCGCTCCAGGTGGGCTCGCCGTCATGATGGGAGCGGGAACTCTTTTTATCAATGATATAGTATCCATAGGTGGACTCATCCACGCCCAAATGCCCATTCCAGAAAGACACTTTGCTTATCGATGTCGGTGCCTGATAGCCGGGGAGTTCGCCCGGCTCGTTGTAGTTGAACCGGTTCTCGTAGATCAGTTCCATCCTGCGGGTCGGGGCAGGCAGCGTTTCCGCCGGACCCACATTCGCCGCTTCCATAAAGGTAACAACAAACTTGGCCACATTATATGTGGTGGCAGCATTATTACCCGCAGATCGGTATTGCAGCATATAGGTATGCGTACCCGCAGATGTGGCGGATACCGCGATAAACTGACCGGCGATAATGCCGGAATTCATATCCGACGCCTTGGTCGCTGTACCACCATCAATGCTCCACATCCAATTGTCGTTATTATTCATTATGGTTTCCACACCGTTGCTGTTGTAATAATAATTGGAACGCGACTCATAAATATACGTGTTCACATTGTAAATCGCTTTGGTGTAGAAACGATAATCCGGACCGATATAGAGCTGGCGTCCGACCGGCGCAATCATCTCATGCACCTCCAAATACGTGTTTTCATCCGCATTCTTGTACGCCTCCATCCTGTCCGCCATCTCCGCAGCAGGGTGCATCTCGTAAATCAGACGCTTGGAGAGTGTAGGCTCGGTCAGCGCGACATCGGATGCCCACGTGGCCGGTGTGTAATCCGAATAGATAGACTGGTCGCAGGCAATGCGATAGACCGAACCGCCCTCGTGCATCGTGTAGTCAAGTTCATAGAAATGCTTGTCCAAGGCTCCGTACCGGCTGCCAATCTTGTTCTTGAACCATCCGTATTCGTTCTGCAAAGTATATGTATCCACATTGCCGGTATAATCCACTGTTCCGTTGTCATTCTTGTACAACTGATGCGCCGCCTCAATACGCTCAGCGGCACGGTCGGTGTCGTAACAGTACCAACGCACATATCCGTTTAACGAACAACGGTCGGGGCGATGCAGACGCACCACCTCCCCGGGTTTGGCATAGAGAATCTGCACGTCGGTGTGCACCGCCTGCTGGCCGTTCTCCTGCATTCCCCACAAACCCGCCTTGTGCGTGAGCGTGAACGCCGCCTGCATCGAAACAGACACTGTTATTGCCAGACCTGCCAATACAATACGCAAAGTGTTTTTCATCTTTCCAGTTCCTTAAATGTGTACAAACAAGGTTTCCACCCTACTCTTTCCGCATCCCACCCCGTAGCTCAAAAAAACATATCCCGTCAAAATGCGAAAAAAAGGCTTTCAAAAGTACTGCTTTTTCCTTGCACGTTGAAAACAAAAGCGCCAAATCACCGAAAAAGAACAAAAATGTAAACCCGACATTACAAAACAGGATATATTTCCGTTCTTTTTCCCTATTTAAGGCAACAATAGGAATACGGTATGCCTTCGGTCGGAGTAGCACTATCGTTCGGTTATCCTTCGGTTATCTATCGGTTATCCTACGGATGTACTTGCTGATTCCACGCTATTCCTATACTATCGTGTATAGTCCTCTCAAGGGATGAGTCATCCGACATACGGGTTCCGGCAACTGTTTGAAAAGCCCATCCGAATACGGAATACAGGGCCGAGTCAATGAAAAAGTGCAAATTTTGATGCTGTTGCACACGAAAAAAAGCAAAATACTTGTGTGATTACGGAAATAGCGGTATCTTTGCCGCCCGAAACAAAAACCGGAAACATTTCCAACGCGAAACCAAACACAAAGAACTATGTATACATTCATCACAATTCTCATTGTAATCATCGCCATCCTTCTCGTGCTGCTGGTTCTGGTACAGAACAGCAAGGGCGGAGGTCTGGCATCAGGCTTTGCCAGCGGCAATCAAGTTATGGGTGCCCCCCGTACAGCAGATTTCCTTGAAAAAGCGACATGGACGCTCATCGCCGTTACCGTTGTACTGAGCATTCTGGCAGTAGGTATCAGCAAAGGCTCACAGGAACAGCGCACAACTGACAGCGCCATCACCGAGCAAGTGGAAGAAGCCGCATCGGCTTTGCAGCCCGCCGCAGCACCTGCCGCAGCCGAAGACGCCGAGGCCGGAGAGGAATAAAAGCGAAACAGACAGGACAAAGAGAATCCCTTTCAGAACGAAGGGGATTCTTTTTTGCGCCTTGCCGCCATGCCTCCTATCAGGCAGACAAGCATATAAAAAGGATACAACAGTTCCAACAGGAGGATAATCCAAACGGAGGATTTCGTCCTTTCCCTGCCGCGCACCAAACAGCACTCTATGGGGAACTTGACAAGCAAGACCAACGGACAAAGGAGCTGAAGCAGATTGGCAACCACCACGATCGCACCGCAGAGGCGAATGTCGCGGTCCCTGTACGCAGGGGCTTTGCCCGCCCAACGCATCCGCTGCCGCAGCAACGCGCGCCAATCGGGCAACGGACGGACAACCGCCTCGTATTCGGGCGCATCGGCAACAGATATGACCAGTCCACGGCGCTTGAAACTCTCCAAAAGGAACATGTCGTCGCCGCTTGCCGTCTCAGGATGCAAGTCCCCGTAACTCTCCAGCCACCGCTCACGCCTGACCAACAAGTTCGCTCCCGAACACATCACAGGACACCCCTTTTGCGCCGTCAAGACGGTGAGAGCCTGAATGGCGGCGTACTCGGCGATCTGCAGGCGTTCGACAAGATTCGGGCGGTCACCGGACGACTCCATCCGCAAGGGAAGAATGACCAAGTCGGCATCGGTGTCGGGCAATGCGGCAGGAGGCACGACATCATCGTCCATCATGTGGACATACTCCGTCTGCGCCTCGCTGATGAGCCGACGCAGGGCGTGCTTCTTGCCCTTCCCCTCATCGTTGATGCCGCGACGGGGAACCACTATGGTGTAATTGTCAATCACTTTCTATCGTTTTCAATACGGCGCAGTTCGTCCGCAAAATGCGGGTAGGACTTGGCGATGCACGATACGTCGTCGCAGGGCAGGCCAGCGGCAAGCAACGCCATTGCCACGCGGTGGTCATGATGCGTGCGGTGTTCCCTGACAGACAGCAGGCGGTCGCTCTCCTTGTAGGGAAGACGCTCCGTCCCTTCGGCACGAAGCGTTATGCCCGCCATCTCGCAGGTAATTGCCACGGCGGGATAGAGGTCGGGACAAGAGGAGAAATCGACCGCACACGCTACGGGCCTGACAAAGGCGGGTATGCGTGACAAGAGCGTCCCCTTGCGCCCCGGCTCGCTGATGTATTGCGTCCGCACGCCCAATCGCGCGAATATATCCGCCACGCACCGGTCGCCCTGCAAGGCGGAAGGTTGCAAGTCCCTGAGGAATATCTCCCCGCCGCGGAGGGCCACATACTCATACCAAAAAGCCGCGCTGCTCCAGTCCGGCTCCACACTGCCGCCGCGACATTCCTCGTAGGACTGAATCATCCGGCGGGTCATTGCGATATAAGGGGATGTGTCGTCCGTCTGCACATCCACACCTATGAGCAAGAGGGCGGACACGAACTGGGACGACAGCAAAGGCGCGTCCGTTCCCATTGAAAGTGTTTTCTTGTCCAGCCGTCTGGCGCGGACACGCAAGGGAGGGAAACCTTCCTTACCTATATATATAATGTCCGCGCCGAGTTGCCGAAGCGCATCCACCTCCTGCGCAACAGGGCGTTGGCGCATCCGCTCATCACCATCGAGGATGAATGTCGCGGGGATGTCCAGTTGCGCGCAATATGCCGTCAGAAAGCGCATCGCCGTACCGCAGTTGTGCAGGTCGAGCGTCAGCGGGGACAACCTGTCCATTCCGTGAATGGCTTGCAGGGCATCGTGAAGAAGGCGCACATCGTCCGGCACAAACAAGCCGGAGACCCTCATAAGCGGGTCTCCGTGTACCGACTGCAGGATAAGCAGACGGTTGGCTATGCTCTTCGATATGGGAAGTGATACGGACTGCATCAGTTCACATCGGGCAGGAAAGAGTAGTCGCGCGAGTAGCGCAGGTGCTGCTCCACGTACCCCTCCGTATAGTCGATGGTGACATCGGTGACATTGCCCGCATCGTCCCTGACAAGCGTATAGACGGGATTGACAAAACCCTTGTAGGGAGCGAGATTGAGCTTCTTGTAGCGCTCAAGAATCTCCTGATGCAATTCGGGATTGACCTTGACGGCGTAGGTCTCCACCATCTCTTTCGCAGCAGCGTAATCGCCTTCGGAAGTGATGCGCTGGATTATGCGCAACAGCTCGCCGAACAGACGGCGCAGACCGTCGTAGTCGTTGATGCGGAGGTAGTGCTTGCCGTCACGCTCGATGATTTCCACCTCTTTGTTTTCCGCGTGCTGATATACCCAGTTGGCGATGAGCTGGCGGTCGCGCATGTGCGCCTCCTCAATGTCCTTGCCGGGTTCGATGCGGACGAGCTGGGTCATCAGACCGTTCATCATCTGCTGGTAGTAGCCCGCCTTGTAGGCATCCTTGTCGGGCAGCAGGCCGAGTTCGACAAGTTTGGGGTCGGCCAGATAATAGAGCCCGAACAGGTCGGCGCGCGCCTCCTCGATGGTCGAGCCGTGTTCCTTGAGGTTCTCCTTGGTTACACCCGGCAAGAGTTTGCCCGAGCCGTGGCCGGCACATTCGTGCAAGTCGGTATGCAGGTCGTTGCAGAGCGTGCCGTACTGCTCGGCGCGGCAGCGCGTCTCGTCGTCAATGACGAACTCCTCGGCGAAGCCGTTGCCCTTCGCCGCCTCGTCGTAGGCGTGCGAGAGGTTGTCGATGGACACGGACTTGCTGCCGTACTCCTTGCGAATCCAGTTGGCGTTGGGCAGGTTGATGCCGATGGGAGTGGCGGGATAGCAGTCGCCACCGAGGATGGCAGCCGTGATGACCTTGGCACTGACTCCCCTCACTTCCTCTTTCTTGTATTCGGGGTCGGTGGGCGAGTTGTCCTCAAACCACTGGGCGTTCTGCGAGATAAGTTCGGTGCGGTGGGTGGATTCGATGTTCTTGAAGTTGACCATCGCCTCCCACGTGCCGGTTATGCCGAGCGGGTCGGCGTAGGTTTCGGTGAAGCCGTTGACAAAGTCCACACGGCTGTTGAGGTCTTTGACCCACGCGATACAATATTGGTTGAACGTGTCAAGGTCGCCAGTCCGGTTGTATTCAATCAGTTTTTCAATAACTTCTTTTTGTTCGGGTGTCTCGGCAAACTCAAGGGCTTTCCTGAGGCTCTCCACCACTTGTTCCAATGCCGCCGAATAGAGTCCTCCTACGCGATAGACGCGCTCCTGCACCTTTCCGTCCTCTTTGATCAGCTGCGAGTTGAGGCCAATCCATTTGGGTTCGGGCGAATTGTCCTTATGGGCGGCATACCACGCTTCGGCTTCCGCCTGCGTCATGCCTTCCCCGTAGTAGTTGCCTGCGGACGAGGCGATGAGGTCAATGCCGTCCGCCTGCGCCATGCGTTTCTGCATCAGAGCGGGGTCGAACATCACGTCAATGACCTCCTTGTCAAGGGTATAGTCGGATTCCGCGAGGGCGTTCTCGAACCACTCGCGGCTGAACTCGGGCAGGAACTTGTCCTCGCTGTAGTGGTGGTGGATGCCGTTGGAGAACCATACGCGCTTGAGGTACTTCTCAAACAGGAAGGGCTGGCTCTCCGGATCGGTGACATATTGCTGTTTGTAGGCATCGGAGAGATAGACCGCCTCCAGCGCGCGGCGGATACGGAGATTGTAGCGGCAGTTCTGGTCATAGAGGATGTCACGCCCCTGCAAGGCCGCCTCACTGAGGTAATAGATGAGTTGCTTCTGCTGAAGCGAGAGTTGCTCGAAGCCTTCCACACGGTAGCGCAGCACCTCAAGGTCATAGAATTTGTCCACGTTGTAACAGAATTTTTCGTTGTTTTCGTTGGTCTGCTGCTTGTTTTTGCAGCCGGTAAGGGATGCCATGGCTATAAGTGCGATGGCGGCTGTGAGGAGGATTGGTTTTTTCATAAGTGGAAAAGTTTTGTGTTTTTACAGGCGCAAAAGTAATGCATATTTCCGAAAATGTATATGTGTCGGATGAAATTTTTACGTATTCCGGTCACACAGCCGTTTCCAAATGAAAGCGGGACGAGCCCTTTGCTCATCCCGCTTGGCGGAAAAGGGGGGATTCGAACCCCCGGTACAGTTTCCCGTACGACAGTTTAGCAAACTTTTGGTTTAAGCCACTCACCCACCTTTCCTTGGCTTATTGCGGGCGCAAAAGTACGGCAGATTTTTTGCGTGACCAAATGTTTTCGTATTTTTCTTAATTTTGTAAGATTTTTCTTGCACATTAGTCGGAAAGTCAGTATCTTTGCTGCTGGATGTATATTTTCTTAAAAAAGTCAATAGTAACAAACAAAATATAAAACGATGAAAAAAGTATTGTCCGCAAGTCTTATTGCGTTGCTCGTATTGAGCAGTTGTTCCGCCCTGCAGGGCACGTCTTCCACTTCGAACGCCGCATCCGCCCCGGTTGCCGCCGCCGCATCCACTTCAAGCGACGGAGTTGCAGCCGGCAGGGCGTTGAACGCGCTGTACAAGCAGTACAAAGCGGATGGCAAGTATGACTACACCAACCTCAACAACGCGCTGAACACCATTCAGTTGCTTCAGAGTTGTCAGGGATTGAAAACCAATGCGAAGAACAGCACCTACTGGAAAAATTTCGCAACGGGTCTGATTCTCGGCTCGAACAATCTGGTAACGACACAGACATCAGGTACAATTACCAACAGTCTGAGCAATATGATCAGCAATGTGGATACGGAGAAACTGAAATCGGCGGAAACCAACACGCTGGAGGCCATCGGCACCGCCAAACAGACCGCATCAAGCATCAGCAACATCCTCTCGCTGTTCAAGTAAATTGCGAGAGTATAAAATGATGACCTATTGACTATCAACTATTATCAACCTTACTATGAAACGATTTTTCATTTTGCTTTGCACGTTTATATTCAGTATAGGCGTGGTGCAGGCGGATATCCGCACGGTCGATGAGGCTGCTGCGATTGCCGCACAGCGGCTCAGCCAATCAGAAAGTTCGACGGTTCGCCGCGCTCCGGCATCATCCTCAGGGATGCGGTTGTTCCGGACGTTGTACAAAAAGGATTTGGATTTGACACCTGCCCAGTTGCAAGCCAATCCGCGCCTGAGGGCACATATTGACAATGACGAGAGCGAACCGGCACTCTATATGTTCAATGGCGAGGATGCGGGTTTTGTGGTTGTGTCGGCAGACACACGTGCGGTGGAAGTGCTGGCTTATTCTGATGAAGGCAGTCTGGAAGAGGATAATCTTGCTCCGGCGTTTATGTGGTGGTTGTCCCGTTTTGTGGAGGAAATCAGCAGTCTGAAAGACGAACCCGAACCGACGGTTTCTTCCGCGCCCGTCCGCGAGCCGAGAAGAGCGACGGCTGTTTCCCCTTTGCTTGGCTCTATCAACTGGGGACAGGGAACGCCCTATAACAATCTCTGTCCCGCATACGGCTCGTACACCCATAGCGTGACGGGGTGTGTCGCTACTGCTGCGTCACAGATTATCCGTTATTGGCAGTATCCCACCTACGGGGTTTCACGAAAGACATATTTGTGGGTGGATTTGAAATATGTGTCGCACTACAATCTGTCGGCGGATTTCGCCTCGACAAAGTACGACTATTCCAAGATGCTCGCCAATTACAGCACATCGTCCTACACGACGGCGCAAGCCAATGCGGTGGCCACCCTGTGCTACCATTGCGGCGTGGCTGCCGAGATGTTCTATACCGGCGATGAGAGCGGTGCATACAATTCGGTAATGGCTCAGGGTTTTGTGGATTATTTCGGTTATGCGCTGGACGGAGAGATGAGTTATTATGACAACAATTCGATGGCGCAGATTAAGGCTTCCATGAATAATGATCTGGATAACGGCCGCCCTATTATGATGGGTGGAGATGACACCAATGGCGGCGGCGGTCACGCGTTTGTGTGCGACGGTCGCAACTCGAGCGGTAATTTCCACATGAACTGGGGATGGAACGGCAGCAGCAACTGTTATACCACACTGTCAGCGATGACTGCCGGCAGTTATCATTTCTCAAACGGGATAGAGATAACCGTGGGTCTGCGCCCCGACGAGAATTGTCTGCGCGAAACGACAACCACCGTCACGGTACGCAGCAACAACTTGCCATACGTATGGAACGGAAAGAGTTATTACTCCACCACGACGGATTATACCGACCGCGCCTATCGTGACAACAGTTGCGACACCATCGGCGTGCTGAATCTGACGGTTTATACATCGAGCAACAAGTGCGGGGATAACCTGACATGGTCGTTGTCGTCCGACAAAAAAGTGCTGACCATTTCGGGTTACGGGAATATGTATGATTTCCATATAACCAGTATGGAGGACAACGATATCCCGTGGGTGGAAGCCTATACCACATTGGAAAAAGTCATTCTCCCGCAGGGAATTACAAGTATCGGCGAATACGCATTCTTCAACCATTACAACCTGACCGACATATCGTTTCCCTCAACGCTGACACGCATAGGAGGATATTCATTCGCAGGTGTCGGAGCAACATCCGTCACCCTGCCCGATGCCGTCACGTATCTGGGCAAATACGCTTTTGCATATACGTCTATCTCTTCGATCAATATCCCCAGAAGCCTGACCTATTTCGGCAATTACGTATTCTCCAACTGTCCCAACCTGAAGACAGTCAATTACAATGCCATCAATTGTGGGTTGCCCGGCAATATGGAGGACGACACCCCGTTTTATTCCGTATGCAGTCAGATTACAACATTCAACTTCGGAAATGAGGTACAGGTGCTTCCTATGGGCTTGTGCTACCAAATGTCTAACTTGTCATCCGTGACACTTCCTTTGTCGCTCACAACAATCGGGGATAACGTCTTCAACGGATGCTCAAAACTGACCTCAATCACCATACCGAAGAACGTCAACTACATAGACAACGATGTCTTTGCTAATACCAAATTGAAAACGGTGGTATGGAATGCCAAGACGTGTTCTTTGGCAGGAACAAGCACAACTGATACACCATTCCGCAGCGTCTGCGAGCAGATAACGTCCTTCACCATAGGCGATGATGTTCAGGAACTGCCTATGGGATGCTGCTTCGGGATGACCCAACTGACCTCTGTGGTCATTCCGGCGCAGATGACAAGCATCAGCGTGTACTGCTTCAACACTTGCAGCTCGCTGAAGACTGTGCGTTTCAACAATCCTGTCCCGCCATCGTTCTACGCTTCATCTTTCAGCGGCATCGCATCGAATCCGGTAGCGCAGGTGCCTTGCGGAGCGAAACCGGCATATTCAGCCACATCACTTCCGTTCACCTCATACACCACTTTCGGCGATTTCGCTTTCAACGTAACGCTTGCCGCACAGAATCCTTCAATGGGTAGCGTCAGTTGGACCACTCCGCTCAATTGCAACAACAACACGGGTGTGATAACGGCTACTCCCAATCCGCGCCATCATTTCGTGCGCTGGGCGGATGAATCGGCAAATGCCACATCTGCCGGTATGGTCCGCAGCGTGACCGTAACGGAGGACGCAACATTCACCGCCATCTTTGAGGCAGACCCGCAGTACACGGTTACCGTTACCGTCAACGGAAACGGTACTGCCGCCGCTGACAAGAAGTCTTACTATGAGGGCGAAACAGCCATACTGACCGTTGCGGCTGACAACCATTATCATTTCGCCGGTTGGACAGGAACGGACAGCGAACACATTACTGCCAACGCGGACGGAACCTACGCTTATACGATAGGCAATGCCAACCGCTCTTTCACAGCCGTCTTCGAGGAGGATACCAAATATACCGTTGCCGTAACCGTCAGCGGAAATGGCACTGCCGCCGCAGACAAGGCTTCCTACTACGCGGGTGAAACAGCCGTACTGACCGCTTCGGCTGACAACCACTATCATTTCGCCGGCTGGACCGGAACGGACAGCGAAAGCATCCTTGCCAACGCGGACGGAACGTACGCTTATACGGTAAGCGATGCCGACCGTACTTTCACCGCTGTCTTTGAGGAGGATACCAGATACACTGTTACCGTTACCGTCAGCGGACACGGTACAGCTGCCGCAGACAAGGAGTTTTACTACGACGGCGAAACAGCCGTACTGACCGCCACGGCGGATGAAGGATACACGTTCTGGCAGTGGTCAGACGGCGAAACCTCCAACCCGCGCGAGATAGTCGTGACTGAAGACATCGGACTGACCGCTCTGTTTACAAAGGATGAAACAGGAATCAATTCCAACTTTACTGAGCATCCCTTCACGGTAGGTGACAATGAGAATCGCATCGCTTTCTCGCAAGCCAACCTGCAATATCAGGCCGCAACACAAACTTTCCGTTTTGCATACAACCAATATGACTATATTGGCACATACAACGCCCTTATTGCCGCCGATTATGCGGGCTGGATAGATTTGTTCGGCTGGGGAACAGGTACACAGCCTACCACCAACACATGCAACGATTGCGGCACCTACTTCCCATTTGACGGAGATATGGAAGACCCTGATGACACATTCGACGCTCCGTCACGCCGTCACGCTCCACAAGAAGACGCATATTCCACTTTCGCCGACTGGGGAGTGAACAGCATCATCAACGGAGGAAACACAGCAAGCGTATGGCGCACGATGACTGCCGATGAATGGCGCTACCTCTTCTATTTACGTGAGGCCGCCTCCTCCAAGTTCGGCTTCGCCACCATCAACGGTGTGCACGGTCTGGGTGTGCTGCCAGAAGACTGGGAACTGCCGGCAGAATGTGTCTTTGTGTCAAGCACACAGGCTGGAATGAACATTCTTGATTCACATTTCTCCAACAGCGGAACGAACAATTTCACGCACAACATCTACAATACTGCTCAATGGATCAAAATGGAAAACGCTGGTGCAGTATTCCTTCCCGCAGCAGGCAGTAGAATCAGCACCACGTATGAAGGGGCTGGCACAGAAGGATACTATTGGTCTTCTACCGACGGAGAAGAAAATATGGCAATAGCCGCTTTCTTCGACAATGAGTCTTTCTATCCCAATACCATCCGTCACCGCGCGCAAGGCTACTCAGTCCGTCTTGTCAAGGAACTCGGTCATACGCATATTTGGAGCGAGCCGACATATGTATGGAACGATGATTACAGCCTGTGCACTGCCACACGCGTTTGCAACCGCGATGCCTCACACGTTGAGACCGAGACGGTCAACAGCGTAACAGAAACCACCGATGCCACATGCACGGAGGGTGGCGTTATCACATAGATCGCCAACTTCACGAATGAAGCATTCACCGGGCAAGTGCACACCAAGACTATTGCCGCCTCGGGACATGACTGGGGCGAACCGACGTATGTATGGAACGATGATTACAGCCAGTGCACTGCCATACGCATTTGCAACAACGATGTCTCACACGTTGAGACCGAGACAGTCAGCAGCGTAACAGAAACCACCGATGCCACATGCACGGAGGATGGCGTTATCACATATACCGCCAACTTCACAAATGAAGCATTCACCGGGCAAGTGCACACCAAGACTATTGCCGCCTCGGGACATGACTGGGGCTAACCGACGTATGTATTGAACGATGATTACAGCCTGTGCACTGCCACACGCGTTTGCAACCGCGATGCCTCACACGTTGAGACCGAAACTGTCAGCAGCATTGCAGAAACCACTCCGGCTACAGATACGGAAGACGGGTATATTACCTATACGGCCACGTTCACGAACGAAGCATTCGTGACACAAGTATATGTAAAAACACTTGAGACACTGCCTACCGACATTGTATTGAAGGAAAAGGAAACCGATGACTATTACACGTGGTTTGCAGAGAAATACAACGGAGTGACCGTGAAGACCGCTACGCTGAACCGTCAGTTCAAGAACGGCGTATGGTCCACATTGTGTCTGCCGTTTGACGTGAAGAAGGTTCAGATGACCGCTCTCGGTCTGAACGGTCGTGTCTTTGAGTTCCAATATGCAGAAAAACTGGATGAGTCAACGACTCAAATCTATTTCGCTGTTGCACAGACAATTCAGGCGGGCAAGGGATATGTCGTATCGGCTAACGCCAAGCTGGCGGAAAAAACATCGTTTGTATTCGCCAATGTGAAGATAAACACTGAAGCAGACATACTGTCCGGCTATGATATAACCGCGCTTCCGGGCTACAACAGAACGGGCAATATCTATCTGATTGGTACGCTCCGCTATGGCAGATTGTTCGGGGCAATGTATTTCGGATTGAAGGACAATAAGTTATATGCGCCAAATAGTGATTCCGGAACCACCATGAACGCCTATCGTGGCTTCTTCCGCAGCGATGAACCGGTGAAGATGCAGCGTGTGCGCCTCGTGGCGGAAGGTGAGCCTGTTGTTGAACTGGAAGTTGTCAACGGCGAGCTTGAAGAGGCGAAAAACGCCGTGAAGTACATTGAGAACGGAGTGCTTTACATCCGTTACAACAACAAAGTCTATAACGCGCAAGGAGCAGAGTTACAGTAATCTATCTCGTTCTTCGGATATAAAGAGACTGCCTGACCGATAATAATCAGGCAGTCTCTTTATGTGTTTTGACAGCATTGAGGGAAACAAAGAAGGTGGTACCTTTGTCGGAAGTGTCAAAACGGATAGTGCCGTCACACCCCTCGACAATGTTACGGGCGATGGCGAGTCCCAACCCCGTACCGTATGATTTGGTGGTGAAATTAGGCGTGAAGATGCGGCCGCGTATGTCTTCTGGGATGCCTCCTCCGTTGTCGGAGAAGGAGATAATCACCTTTCCCCCATCCTGCTTGAGAACAACAATGACATCGCCGTCGGCGCGGTTCTCCAGAGCCTGAAGGGCATTGCGAAGAATATTGGTAAAGACTTGCTGTATTTGGTCTTTGTCGGCATAGACCCGTATCCCGCTGTTAGGTCCAACATAGCGGATAGGGATATGCTGCTCGTTGTTGCTCATCAGCGTGAGTACGCGTGTCAGTTTGTCCGCCACATCTACTTCGCTGACGGTGACATCGGGCATTTTGGCGAACGAAGAAAACGATGCAGCTATATGGTTGAGGTTGTCAATCTGCTCTATGAGCATCCGTGTTGATTTGTCAAAATACAGTTCAAAGCGTTCTGTTCCCCGCGTGCGCTGCAGTTGTTGCAGGGTAAGTTTCATCGGGGTGAGCGAGTTATTGATTTCATGCGCCACCTGCCGAGCCATCGTGCGCCAAGCCCCCTCGCGTTCGGACCGTGCCAGTCGTCGCGAGGCAGTTTCCAGTGCGGTAACCATTTCGTTGTAACGGTTAACCAGATCGCCCACTTCATCTTGATAATCATACTGTATACGCATATTTTGTCCCCCAAGCTCATATCGTCGCATATTGTCGCTCAAGTGTTTGATGGGTTTGAGCAGCAGTGAGGAGGCATAGCCGGAGAAAATAAAGGCAAGAAAAAGCGCAATCAGATACGCAGGCAGCAATCGCGCCAGAAAACCATCCACCTCCATCGCCATTTCATCCTCCGAAAGGAAGGACGGCACTGCAATATAACCGATTGCCAGTTCGCTTCCGTTGACAAATTCAGTATAGGAAGCCAAATAGCGCAGGTCGCTCAATTGTTCATACCTTGTACACGTATGGTGGTCAGCATAGAACACTTCGGGTGCTATACAAGCAGACAGCCAGCCTTGCCGAAAGAGTTGCGGAGTGCTGCTCCCTACAAGCCGCCCATGCAAGTCATACACGTGAATGTCCACCCCATATGTGAAGGCCAGATCGCGCAAATCGGTATTGAGAGCCTCCGACTTAGTGGAGTCAAGTGTGTAGTCCCAGTAATACAACGTCTGCAGTGCGGCGCTAATATAACGACATTTATTTTGCAACGTCTCCTGCTGCTGACGGGCATAGTGGCGGCGTACGTACTTAACCGACATTGAAAAGATGTAGATGAAGGCGGTAACGGAAAGGAAGATAAACAAATACTGAAACTTGGTATGCAAACGCATATTCTTAAATCCGCGCTCATGAATAATCCAAGCAATACCAAAAACAATGATACCCAAAAAGAACAGAATACTAACAAAATAGAAGATGCGGATACGTAACCGAGCTTGAGTCCATCGTTTTTTCTCCACCTCTTTCTGCTCCATCAGCGGGCGGTAAGAGAAACTTTGGGACAAAATCCTGTCGTCCACCTTGTTCCATTCCTCTGGTACAGCAACAAGAATGCCCCAGTTGCCCATTCTGTGCCATTTGCACCATCCGCGGGCATTACGAAATTCTGTTTCTGTCCATTGATTGGCAACAGACCGCCGCACGCTGTCCACGTTTAAACGGTTGTCCGACCAATAGACCATCTGTCCTTCGCTAAAAATATAAAAGGACATCCCCTCCGTACGGGTGGTATCCGGCTGGATAGAATCACGCAGAAGCGTGCGTTGGAGACACTGTTCCAATTCGGACAGTTGCCTGTCGGCTTGCTCCAACCTCTCCTCCGTAGTGCGAATACTGTTATGGCACGAGAAAAGGCACAGCAAGCAAAACGCAATAATCAAGGTGACGATATGAGAACGGACATTGCACATAACACAATCCGAGATTTATCGTTACAAACTTCGAAATTGATATCCGCCTATTTGCAAACGGCTTATCAGTCCGGGAAGCACTGCCAACGTATTTTTGGAAGCCTTAATGCTGTCGTGCATCAGTATGATACTGCCGTTGCGCACGTAACGCATACTAATCCTCTCTATTTCCTGCGGAGTGTACCGTCGGTTGTAATCGTGGGTGACAAGATCCCACAGCACAATGGTGTATCCTTTCCCTTTCAGCCAATCATACACTTCTCCGCGCATCTTGCCGTAAGGCGGGCGAAAGAGTTTTTCAGAACCAAGTTCGCCGTATGAAGGGATGGCTTGGCGGATGATGGCATCAGCTTTCAGAATATTGGTTTTATATTCATCAGCAGACACAGACCATCCCGACAGATGGTTGAAAGTATGGTTGCCAATCCGATGACCGCGTTTCACAACCTCCCGTGCCAAATGCGGATACTTCAGCAGATTTTCCCCCACCCAAAAGAACGTTGCCTTCACATTGAATGAATCAAGAATATCCAGCACCTGCGGTGTCGCTTCTGGTACGGGACCGTCATCAAAGGTGATATATACCGTCGGAGCAGTAACACCGATGCTTCCCCGCCACAAGGCATCGGGATACCAACGATGAGCCCAATCGGGAAACTGATACAGAATTCGCAACGGGAACATATTGTTTAAGGTGCAGGACTTCTTCTTATTCCCAAGCCAACGCACTAGCTCCGAGAATGGCTGCATCGGCTTCCTTAAGGTCAGAGAAGAGGACTTTCACCTTATTGCGCCAAAGAGGCAATACGTTCTCATTCATCGCCTTGACCACAGGATTCATAATCCAGTGCCCCGCTTTGGTCAGACCGCCGAAGAGGATGATTGCTTCCGGGGCGGAGAACTGAACGAAATTGGCAAACGACTGACCGAGAATAGTACCCGTATAGTCAAAGATGCGTTTTGCCACCTCATCGCCCTGCTCTGCGGCATCGAACACATCTTTGGAGGTGATGCTGTTCACATCCAACCGACGGAGCAAAGAGGACTGGTCGGTCGTAGAAACAATCTCTTTGGCAGTGCGGGAAACACCAGTTGCTGACGCATAAGTTTCCAAACAACCCTTCTTTCCGCAATTGCATTGGCGCGCCTCGGGGCTGCGATCAACGCAAGTGTGTCCCAGTTCGCCCGCAAAACCATCATGGCCATATACCACCTTGCCATCAATCACGATACCACTTCCCACACCCGTGCCGAGAGTGATCATAATGAAGTTCTTCATTCCTTTGGCAGCTCCATATGTCATCTCACCCATAGCCGCGGCATTGGCATCGTTGGTGATGGTGCAAGGTATGCCAAACTGCTGCTGCATCATCTCTGCAAAAGGCACGTTCTGCCACGGCAGGTTCATTGCACCCTCAATGCGTCCAGTATAGTAATTGCCGTTGGGAACACCCGCACCTATGCCTCTGAACATTTCTAATGAGCCAATCGGGGCAATAATCTTCAACGCCTCATCATAAAGTGTTTGCACATAGACACTGATGTCCTTGTATTCTTGCGTTTTGATGCTTGTGCGCCCAAGAATATGTCCGCGCGCATCCACTATACCGAGCACACTATTCGTGCCACCCATATCCAACCCGAGTACATAAGGCTTTTCCATAATGTTTGTATTTTATTTATATTCTGTTTATTACAAATCCGCCTACTTTTCACGACACAACGTCTGCACCCGCAAAGATACAACACTTTTACGTTATACCAAAACCTGACCGTATGATTTGCGGTTTACATACTGTTTTTACCAACTCTATACTGTCCAATAGCAAATGCAATTTAGTTGCAACAAAGTTAGGCAAAATGTTTGAAGCAGCTAACTTTCGGCGTATCAAAATTTAATTTTTCTCTTGGTCTTGTGTTCTGTTTTTATGAACATTTATTATGGAAGTGTCAGAAAATCTGTTAAGTGTTGTGTATTTAGGTACGGTACATATATTGTCCATTTTTTTCCCCGCTCCGAATAAAGGGCGCGCAGCAGACAAAGAATATATTACGTGGGGCGATTGACAGGGTGAGGGGGGATGGATGTTACGCTATTGGGACACTCATCCTATCCTGTAGATTTCGCTATCCTGTGTTAATCCTGTGTTAATGCTGTGTTAATCCTGTGTTAATCCTGTGTTGAAATATGCGTGCAGAAAGGTGCTGATTTGGGAATATGCGCGGGAGGTGATTAAACCTGAAAAAGGTTGACTTGATTTCTGATATGGTATCTTAAGAAAAGTAAACTTTTGACCCGTTTACTGAAAAGGTTTACTCCTTACCTGAAAGTGTTGGTTTCTCTCCTATGGAGGTTTACTTTTCAAGACAGCACAAAGGTACGACATAATAACATGCAAGTCAAAATCCGACACAGATGTTTGCGTTATGCAGTCCGTTTTGGACGTACAGCCCGAACAGGATTGCATAACGGCTGCCCTCTGCTACCCTATATCTCCCCGATAGACCTGCCCAGGTATGCGAATGTCAAGGTTTGGATGTGGTCTTAACGTATTGTAAACAAGCACGGCATGTTCCACCAGTGGCAGAGCCTCCAGCAGGTTCTCCGGTGTCGGCAGCGTTTCAAGAAACTCGTTCTTGACGATATCATTCACCCGCTCGGGCATACCGTTTCCCCGGTCTTGCTGCTGCGTATATGGTGCGACCTGAGGCGCGTGATGAAGTCCTCGCAACAGTATTGCAGCCCGCAGAGCACCTCAATGGTTGCATAGGGTATTCCGCAGACAGGCGTTCTATTGTTTGGCACCATCTTTTTTTAGCAGGTCGATGCCGTCTTCCTCTCTGACAATCTCAAGAAGACGCTCGTAACCTGCCACTTTGAGCTTATGGTACTCCGCTTCGCGGCGGAGTCTCTCGTTCTCTAAACGCAGGTTCTCAAGGGCTTGGTCTTTCGCATCCATATATTTCTGATTTGGGGGCGAAGGTACGGGTTTCTGTACGGATGTGCAAGCGCCGAGCCATTTTGTCAGGGTCGGACGCTTGATGTGCCACTTCGCGGCACACTGAACCTGGTTCATTCCCGATTGGAAGTAGTCATCCAAAACTTGGTGTTTGAACGACTTTGAATAATGTTTTCTGGTCTGCTTCATAAAACTGATATCTTAACAAAAGTATATTTTTTATCACTTTATGAGTAAACCTATTTCAGGGTAAGACAAAATTTCAGGGAGATAAATGTTTTTGGGGATGAAGAATATGTAGTATCTTTGCGGCGGAATTGGAAACTGCGTTGTAGTGGGGACTGTGTGTTGGGATTTGATTTAGAATAAATAAACATCAGATAAATGGAAAGAAAAGTACGTGTGCGCTTTGCGCCGTCCCCCACGGGGGCGCTGCATATCGGCGGGGTTCGCACCGCCTTGTATAACTACCTCTTCGCCCGTCAGAACGGAGGAGACATGCTGCTCCGTATAGAAGATACCGACTCAACCCGCTTCGTGCCCGGGGCTGAACAGTACATCATTGAGGCGTTGGACTGGCTCGGCATAGGCATCGACGAGGGCATCTGCAAGGAAGCCCCCGACGGCAAGGGTCCGCACGGTCCGTACCGGCAGAGCGAGCGGCGCGAAATATACCATATCTACGTGAAGCAGCTGTTGGACAGCGGTCACGCCTACTATGCCTTCGACACGCCGGAGGAGTTGGAGCAGAAAAGAAAAGAGATCAGCAACTTCCAATATGACGCGCATACCCGCAGCGGAATGGTCAATTCGCTCACACTGTCCGCAGAAGAGGTACAGAACCGTATCGCACGCGGTGACAAGTACGTTGTCCGCTTCAAGATTGAGCCGGGCGAGAGCGTCACGGTGCATGACCTGATACGCGGCGAAGTGACCATCCAGTCGGACATACTGGACGACAAGGTGCTTTACAAGTCGGCAGACGACCTACCCACCTACCATCTGGCGAACATCGTGGACGACCATCTGATGGAGGTGACACACGTCATCCGAGGAGAGGAATGGCTGCCATCCGCCCCTCTGCACGTGCTGCTGTACAGGGCTTTCGGCTGGGAGAACACGATGCCGCAGTTCGCGCATCTGCCCCTTCTGCTCAAGCCCGACGGCAACGGCAAACTCAGCAAACGCGACGGCGACCGGCTCGGATTCCCCGTCTTCCCGCTGGAGTTCCACAACGAGAAAGAGGGTACGGTAAGCCGCGGCTACCGCGAGGACGGCTACTTCCCCGAAGCGGTCATCAACTTCCTCGCCCTGCTCGGCTGGCACAGTTCGGGCGACCAGGAAATCTATTCGATGGAGGAACTGATACGCAACTTCTCGTTGGACCGCGTGAGCAAGTCGGGCGCGAAATTCGACTACGAGAAAGGCAAATGGTTCAACCACCAGTATCTTATCAGCAAACCTGACGACGAGCTTGCGGCGCTTTTCCGTCCCGTTGCGGAGCAGCATCTGCGGGAATCGGGACAGCTTGACACCCCCGCCGCTCAGCGTGCGTTAGAGCGTCTGCCGCATATTGTCGGGCTGATGAAGGAGCGTGTGAACTTTGTGGGCGAACTGTGGGAGCAGGCGGACTTCTTCTTCGCCGCGCCCGTGCGGTTTGACGAGAAATCCGTCCAGAAACGCTGGAAAGAGGACAGTCCGCGCCATATACAGGAACTGACAGCCCTGCTGGAGAAGGAGGATGACTGGTCGGCGGACAATCTGGACAAGGTTGTGATGGGTTGGATTGCGGAAAAGGAGTACGGCACGGGAATCGTGATGAACGCCTTCCGCATCTGTCTGGTAGGCGCGGCGCGCGGTCCGCATATATGGACCATCACCGATGTGCTGGGCAAGGAGGAAACACTGTTCCGCATGCGGCAGTCGCTTGCGCTGCTCACCAAATAGAACACTATGAACAAGCGCAAGATAATCAACGACCCTGTGTTCGGATTCGTCACCCTGTCCACGGACAAGGTGTATGACGTGCTTCAGCACCCCTATGTGCAGCGGCTGGGCCGCATCCGCCAGCTGGGACTCAGTTACTACGTCTATCCGGGCGCGCAGCACAGCCGCTTCTCCCATTCGGTCGGGGCGATGCACCTGATGCAGGAGGGACTGAGTATGCTGCAGCAGAAAGGCGTGCCTGTCTCCGAAGAGGAGAACGAGGCGGCGCAGATTGCCATCCTGCTCCACGATGTGGGGCACGGTCCGTTCTCGCACGTGCTGGAACACACGCTCGTACACGGCATCACCCACGAGGAGATCAGCCTGCTGATGATGGAGCGGATTGACCGCGACCTCGCCATAGCAGACCGGCCTCATCCGCTGGGTATGGCGATTGACATCTTCCGCAACGAATACCCGAAGCATTTCTTCCACCAACTCCTGTCCTCGCAACTGGATGTGGACAGGATGGACTACCTGTGCCGCGACTCGTTCTTCTGCGGTGTGCAGGAAGGCAGGGTGGCGAGCGAACGGCTGCTCAAGATGCTGCACGTGGTCAATGACCACCTCGTAGTCGAGCAGAAAGGCATCTACTCCGTTGAGAAGTTCCTTGTCGCACGACGGCTGATGTACTGGCAGGTGTACCTGCACAAGACCTCCGTGGCCGCCGAACAGCTCCTCATCAAAATTTTGCAACGCGCGAAGGAACTGGCGGACAGCGGGAATGAACTGTTCTGCTCCCCGGCGCTGCATTATTTCCTCTACAACCATATCACCGCCGCAGACATGACGGCAGACAGCGAGGCATTGCGTCAGTACGCCCTGCTGGATGACAGCGATGTGCTGAGTGCCATCAAGGCTTGGATGACAGAGGGGGACAGGGTACTCTCCCTGCTGTGCAATATGTTCATCAACCGCCGTCTGTTCCGTGGCACACTGCGGCAGAATCCGCTGACAGAGAGCGAGAAAGACACGCTTTCCGCCCGTCTGGCCCAGTCGCTGGATATACCAAAGGGGGACGCGCATTACTTCTATGAGGAGCATGTTTCCACGAGCAACACCTACTCCGAGAAAGCCGACTCCATTGACATCCTCTATCAGGACGGCTCGGTGAAGGACATCAGCGAGGCGAGCGAGATACTCGACCTCCGGCTGCTTACCTTCAAGCCCCGCAAACTCTACCTCTTCGAGGCAAGAACCGAATAAAACAACCATAAACCCATACTCACAATGAACGATGTATTCCAAATGCCGGCGTGGACGATGATTCCTTTTGCGATTATGCTCCTCGCCATCGCCATCGCGCCGATGGTGGCAGAAAAATGGTGGGAAAGCAACCGCAACAAACTGATTGTATCGTGCTTACTCGGTATTCCGGTGGCCGTGTACATGCTGGTTCAAGGACTGTCCCACGAACTGGTTCACACCATTTTCTTCGACTATGTGCCTTTTATCATTCTGCTTCTGGCGTTGTTCGTCATTACGGGCGGCATCCACCTGAGCGGTGACATCAAGGCCAAGCCGTGGGTGAACACCACCTTTCTTGCCATCGGTTTTGTATTAGCCTCCATTATGGGGACGACCGGTGCGGCGATGCTGCTCATACGTCCGCTTCTGACCACCAACCAGCAGCGCAAATACACAGTTCATACGGTGCTGTTCTTCATTGCATTGGTGGCGAACTGCGGCGGACTGATGACTCCGCTCGGCGACCCGCCATTGTTTATGCTTTTCCTACGCGGTGCGGCGTTCACATGGTTCGCCACGCTGTGGAAAGAATGGTTATTTACCGGTGTCATACTGCTGATTACCTATTTCCTCGTTGATACGTACTACTACAGTAAAGAACACTGGACAGCCTTGTCGGCAGACTCCCGCGAACAGGTGCCGCTTCGTCTGACCGGCAGCATCAATTTCGTCTGGCTCATCGGTATCGTGTGCAGCGTTGCTTTCCTTAATGCAGGAACAATTCCCGCTATGGGTGAAGAGCATGCTCCGCTCTATCTGAAATACCTACGCGAAATAGTAATGGTTGTCTTTATGGTTCTTTCGCTCGTGACAACCAAGAAGAAAGTGCGTTACGAGGACAACAAATTCACGTGGGCGCCGATTCTTGAGGTGGCGGCTCTGTTTATCGGTATCTTCACCACGATGGCTCCCGCCCTCATCTTCCTTGAGCAGAATGCCTCCTCGCTCGGTCTGGATGCGCCCTGGCAGTTCTACTATGCGACCGGTCTGCTTTCATCGTTCCTTGACAATACGCCTACGGCAGTCGCCTTCTGGTCGATGGCAACGGGTCTGCCCGACTCGCTGCAAGCGATGGCAAGCGGTCTGCTGGAGAACGGGGACGGCGTAGTGAACGGAGTCACGTTTGTGGCAAGGATACCAGAAATCATCCTGAAAGCAATATCCATCGGTGCCGTATTCTTCGGTGCAATGACCTATATCGGCAACGGACCGAACTTTATGGTCAAGGCCATCGCGGAGGAAAACCATATCAAGATGCCGTCGTTCTTCGGCTATATGATCCGCTTCTCGCTCATCTGCCTGCTGCCCGTTTACATCCTGGTGCATCTCATCTTCCTGTAAAACGACGTAATTATCCTTAGCCTTGAATATCATCAATCAGACTGTCGCGTGGTACTCGGCCAATATGAACTATTGGTCGGTTACCGCGCTGATGACCGTTGAGTCGTCGTTCATTCCTTTCCCGAGCGAGGTGGTCATCCCTCCGGCGGCTTACGTGGCGGAGAATCCCGCCAGCGCGCTGGCAGTAACAGGGAACTACCCGGTAGATGTGCTGCTGATTGTCCTCTTCGGCACGCTCGGTGCTGTCTTGGGGGCGGTTATCAACTATGCATTAAGCATCTGGCTCGGGCGCCCGCTGGTTTACAAGTTAGCGGACAGCCGCGTGGGACATGCCCTTCTGCTCAGCGGGGAGAAGATACAGAAAGCGGAAACGTACTTCAACGACCATGGCCGCATCAGTACGTTCATAGGGCGACTCATTCCCGGTATCCGGCAACTAATCAGTATCCCTGCAGGGCTGAGCCGTATGCATTTCGGGCAGTTCCTGCTCTATACGGCAATGGGGGCTTTTCTGTGGAACACCGTTCTGGCGCTGCTCGGCTACCTTGCCAATGGGCAGAAAGAGATGATAGAAAAATATAGCCACGAACTAAGCGTGGCTATAGTAGTTATTTTTGCCGCAGCCATCGTATTATACGTCGTCTTTCATCGAAGAAAGCGGCGATAAGACAGCCTAACAGCCAACCGACTATCAGTCCTGTCGCTGTGCATTTAAGCCTGCCATTAACTGCTTTTCTTGCCGGCTCGAAGTGCCCATGCAGTACTACAGGAGCGGTGACAAGGGCATATCGGCTGTCACGCTTTGCCTTGTTTTCCATAAACTCCTCGATGCTTCTCAGCGGCAGTATTATCTCTTTTCTGCCCATCGCCAGAGTCCATGCATTAGACTGAATCTGCGGCACATTGGCATCCGCATAGAAGGCGGCGGTCATTGAATCCAGTTTGTCCACTTGCTCGCAGTCAAAGCGGTACTGTCTGTCCGCATGTTTCTTAAAGATTTGATACTCTTCAACAAACTGCTGGTTGGTGTTCAGATAATACATAATCCGCTCTTCCATCCAAGGTATTTCCTTCCGGTTGCGCGTCACAAACTGAAAGGCTATCTGGTCTTTCATCACCATTTGGAGGGTGTCCGTCAGTGGGTTTTTTCTTCCGTAATCCACATAGTCCGCCACTCCGTCGTTCAGGCAGTCAATCACACAAAAGGCATCAAAGGTCTTATGAAGCGACTCGTAAAAACTCTTCACCTCACTGACAGACGGACCGTTCAGCGTGGCTATAGCACTGACCTTGTACAGTTTGTTCGCGGGACGCGAGTAATAGAAACCCGCCGCCATACAGAGAAGCATGACACCTCCCACCAACCACCATCGTTGGAAGGACAAACGAAGCATCTTCGCCACAAGTTGCACAAACCATTCAACTATTCTGACTATTCCTTTTGCGCAACTGCGCAGCACATCCCATAGGGTTGTTTCTTTCTGTTCCATAGTATATTGACTTGTTCAGTAATTATCTTCTTCCCCGCATCCATCCCCAGAGGTCTTTTTTCTGATTGTCCTTCTTCTCCTCCGGTTGCTCTTGGCGTTCAGGCTCATCCTGTTTTTCCAGCTCGGCATCTTCGAATTGGATGACAAACTCATTATCACGCACTTGCTGCATACGGGATGTGCCTCCCGTTTGAACTGTTGCAGTGCCTGCCGCCCCAGACCGTTTGGACTCTTCCGCCTTGCGAAGTTCTTCCGCTTTCAGAAGCTCCTGCGCCTTGCGAAGTTCCTCTTCACGGCGCGCTTCCTCTTCTTTACGCGCCTCCTCCTCTTTCCTTTTCTTTTCCTGTTCGTCGTTAGGATAATTCATTTCAATGGCTTCCGAGATAGTGGGGCGTGACTGATCCTTGTCCGGCTCTGTAGTAGGAATATCGCTGATGGTATAACCGGTGGCAATAAGAGTGATGCGAACATCCTCTCCCAAGGTGTCATCATAGGTGGCACCCCATTGCACCTCCACATCCTCGCCAACCTGTTCCACAAACTCATGTAACTGGTCAAACTCGGAGGCAAGTATATCGTGTTCCTGTGAGCAGTACAATTGCAGCAATATGCGTTTGGCACCGTGCACATCGTTAGAGTTGACAAGCGGCGACTCGAGGGCGTTTCGGATGGCATTGGGCAAACGGTTCTCCCCTCCTGCCTGGCCTACGTTCATAATCGCCACACGGCCATCCTTGAGCGTGTTATAGACGTCGGCAAAGTCCGTGTTGATATAGCCTTCTACGTTGATAATCTCAGCAATCGACTTGGCCGCGTTGGTAATCACATCATCCGCTTTGGCGAAAGCGGTCTTGATGTTCATATTGGGATAGAGTTTGGTCAGTTTCTCATTGCTGATAACGATGATGGCGTCCATGTGCTTGGCAAGTTCCGCCACACCGAGCATCGCTTTCTCTATCTTTTTCCGCCCTTCGAAGGCAAAGGGAATGGTGACAATGCCCACTGTCAGTATCCCCATCTCCTTGGCTACCTCGCCTATCACAGGTGACGCTCCCGTACCTGTTCCGCCTCCCATACCGGCGGCGATGAAGAGCATTTTTGTGCCGTCATCCAGAGCCTCCTTGATACGGTCGCGGTTTTCTTCCGCATACTGCCGCGCCTGTTCGGGACGGCCGCCGGCTCCCAATCCCGGTCCGAGCTGGAGTTTGGCAGGAATGGGTGATGAACTGAGCACCTGACGGTCGGTATTGCATATCAGGTAGGTGACACCCGGGATGTTCTGCCGGTACATGTAGTTGATGGCGTTTCCGCCGCCTCCGCCGACACCCATCACCTTGATGATGGAATCTTGGGCGAATTCAAGTTGGATGGGTAATAAAGTATCGTCTTCCATAGTGGTAATAATATTTTCGTTGTTGGTTCCTGGTTATTCCGGCTTTTGAGCATCGGTGAATATATAGAGTATCTCCTGCTGTGTTGCCTGGAGAACCCGACTGGTGAATGACTTGCGGTCGCGGACCACAAGGTTGGTGTGACTGTCACGCCAATCCGATCCGTGAATGAGTGCGCCTATAAGAGAGGTATAACGCGGCTTGCAGAACTCGTCATCAGTCTGGCGATCCAGCAAGTACGCATGACTCCCGAACTGAACGGGCAGCGAGGTGCGTTCCTGCAGCCACCCGACCAGTCCGTCCAGCATACATGCGCCACCGGTCAGATACACCCCACCCAATCGCTCCTCATACTGATGCAACACGTTGAGAATGGGTTGCAGAATCTCCCCCTGCTTCATCTCAATGAACTCCGCCAGCGCGGTAAGGCTGACGCGCTGTGTGGTCTGGTCGGGATGGTTGCTGGGCAGTACCATCGCCGAGTCGCGCTCCACATAACGCGGCGAGGCGCAACCGTATTTGCACTTAATATGCTCGGCGTAATTGAAAGGAACTCCCTGCTGCTCGATGAAGCGAGATATATGCCATCCGCCCTGCGGGACAACGAGATTGTGCAGGAACTGGTTGCCCTTGTAGATGGTCAGTGTGGTGGTCTGCGCGCCAAAATCAATAACAGCGCATCCATTTTCCTGTATTTCCGGCTGCCCCGTTGTAATGGCACTCAACAACACATCCGGACGAACAAATGTCTGCTCTATCGTTGTCTTGGCATTCTCAAAACTCTTGAGCAAGTTCTCTCTCGCCTCACGATGTCCGACAAAGGCATTGAAATTGATTTCCCATACGGCTGCCTTCTGGCTGTCCGTAGGCTCTGTATCCTGCTCCATACCGTCCAAAACGTAATAGGAGGGCAGCACATCAAACGCTGCCACATCGGGATTGCGGCGTTCGATTTTGTCAATACACTCCTGCCTCATCTCGTTCATTATCTGCTCAGATATCGCACGCTTGCGGATGAGGTCACGTTTCGACTTGACAGGAGCCAATTGCATCCCCTTCCCGCCAATGAGGGTGTATGCGGACGGGATAGAACTGACCTGGATGCGGTTTGCCAACAGGTGCAATACCCTGTTTATCATAAAACCCGCATCATTGATCTGGTCCACCATGCCCCGATTGACGCACGGTGACTGGTTGCTTTCCTCATATGCCAGAACATGAAGCATATCCGTGCCTACTTTCTCGGCGGCCATAGCCCGGACAGAGTGACTGCCCAGTTCCACCGCCACAAGAGGAAGGTCTTTTACTGAATGGGTAATTGGTCGTTTCGGCATCTTTTCATCAAATTTTAACAACGTTAATAACGTCCCACAATCTGCCCGTCGAAACGGGCGTCCAACTCTCTGTAAGCGGGGACAGCGCCCCTGCCGGCACTCATTTCTTCTATAAAAACGCGCACTTTGTGCAGTTTCTGCACATAATCCGTCATCCTACCGAGGAGGATGACCGGTTCCCCTTCCGACTGACGGAGTACCGCCTGTTTGCCCTCGCGAATCTCGATGCTGCGTATTCGCGGCTGCCAATAGGAATTATCGTTGAGCCATACAACAAAGTCGGCTATTTCCTCTTTCGCCATCTGCTCGCCTATATGCCCCCTCACCCATATCACATTCGTCCTGACACCAGAACGGACAGGCATACGCTTGCGGTCAGCATCCACATAATACGTTTCGCCATCAGACAATACGCGCAGAATGGGCATGCGCTGCTCCACGTACAACTCGACAATGGTATCTCCGCGCTTGTAACATCTCGCGCTGCGTACCAGATCATTGGCAAGCATACCGTCCTCTATCGCCTGAGTAGAGATACGGCGCATAGGCATCCCAACAGGATAAAGATTCTGCTTGCGAAGACCGGACTGAATCTCGTTCACATTCAAAAAGTCCCCGTTTGTCTCTATATTGACCACACGGCAGATTTCATCCTCCCCGCCACTGGCAGCCCATACCACTCCTACCACTATCGCGACAACAGCCAACGCTATACCACCTATCCTGAATACATTCTTCATACCACTTACACCTTCTTTAATTCAATTGCCATATCCGCCACCAGCCTGTCTATATCCCCCGCACCAAGCGTAAGGACAGTAACCGGCCGGGCAATAGCGCGCACACGTCCGCAGATGTAGTTCGTCAATTCCGCCTTCTGCACCACTACGGCAGACCGTCCGCAGCGGATTCTATCAGCAAGCGCCTCCGAGGTAACACCCTCAACAGGCTCCTCCCGTGCGGGATAAACAGGCAGCAGAACCACTTCGTCCAACCCGCTTAAAGCCGCAGCAAAACCATCCATAAAGTCACGCGTACGCGAATACAGATGCGGCTGGAAAATCCCTATAAGACACCGTTGCGGATACAGTCTGCGGGCAGACTGAATCGCTGTCAGCAGCTCCTTCGGATGGTGAGCATAGTCGTCAATGTAGGCTACCCTATCTGTCTGAACGTGGACGTTAAACCGCCGCAAAACACCTTTGAACGTGCTTACCCCCTGCCGCAACATCCGCTCGTCCGCACCTGCCAACCAAGCCACCGCCATAGCCGCGGCCGCGTTCTCCACATTGAACAGCACCGGCACACCCAACTCCACATCCGCCAACACACCATCCGGCGAATGCCAGTCGAAGAACAAGTGACCATCGGTCATCCGTATGTTGTCCGCATAAAAATCCGCCTGCTCATTGACGCTGTAGGAGTATATCCGCACATGTCCATTGCCCGCTACGCTGCAGCCTTTCCGAATGACAACCGCCTCCGTCACCAGCCTTGCATACTGCTCAAAACCCTCCTGATAGCCCTCCGCAGTACCGTAAATGTCCAGATGATCGGGATCAATGGCAGTGATGGCCGTGATAGCGGGATGCAAATGCAGGAACGAACGGTCGAACTCATCCGCCTCCACCACAACAAGACCGCTACCGCTGTCCATTATCAGGTTAGACCCTTCGTTCACACTGATACCGCCCAAGAAGGCATTCACTCCCTGCGGCTTCATTATATGCGCCAGAAGGGCAGACGTGGAGGTCTTTCCGTGGGTGCCTGCCACGCACAGCGCGCGCATACCGGCAGTCACCGCGCCCAACATCTCCGAACGCTTGAGAACAGGTGTCTGCCGGTTCAGGAAATACTGATACAAGCGAGTCTGTACCGGCACCGCCGGTGTCCAAACCACAGTCCAGTTCCTCTCCGCCACTTCCTCGGGCGAATCGGCGTAGATAATCCGAATACCTTCCGCCTCCAATTCGCGCGTCAGAGGCGACGGCGTACGGTCGTAACCCTCCACATGACATCCACGCGCGGCAAACCAACGCGCCAACGCACTCATTCCGATTCCCCCAATACCGAGGAAAAACAGGGACTCTATGGAGGAAAGGGTTATCATTTGAGCCGTATGGTCTCCTTGTAGATTCTTCCAAAGCGGTCCTCCGCCTCAACAGTCAGTTCCTTGGCGTTTCCCGAAGGCACGGCGGAGAAATAGTTGCGCGTGCGGAAAGGCACATAGTCGTCAATGACCCGCGCGCCGTTCACATACTCGCAATAGTCGGGGTCGTAGGAGTAGAAGCGGCTCATATCACCCTTGAGTACGCCATCCTCATAGTAGCGCACATGCCAACCGTCATCCACGTTCCAAATCTTGGCAACCACGGCATTGGGGCGATCCATCACCCTGCCAACAGGGTACAGCTTCATCTGGTAGGTCTCGGGGAATCCAGTCGCCTTGAAGTACCACGAATGCTGTCTGCCGTTCCCCTCAAAGACCTGATAACCGCGGGGCGCGCCATCGCTGCTGACGGGGGACGTCCACCAGTTGCCGCACAGGGCGCCGATGTTGTGCTCCATAATGCCGCCACCGAGGTCCTTGTTGGTGTTATGATGGTGATGACCTGTGATGAACGCAGCCTGGAACTTGCCGTGCAGGACATTGAGCAGTTCCTGTCCGTTGCCAATCAGCCCGCTGTCCTCCGCCGGCTTGACAGGAGCGTGCATGGCGATGTAAATGAGGTTGTCCATATTGATGGCAGAACGAAGCAACTGCATCAGCCAGTTCCACTGGTCCTCCATCTTGAGGGTGCAGACATAGCCCTTGTTGCCCGTATAGAGCATATCGTTGAGCACCACATAATAGGCATCACCCAACTGGAAGGCGTAGTAAGTGGGACCGAAGTCGCGCTCGTAGCAGTGCGCGTAGTTGGCATCGGGATTCTTGGCAAGGTACTTGTCGAAATCGTGATTGCCTATCACCGGATACATGGGTATGCCTGTCTTCTTGGCAAAGTCCTTGTAAATCTCGTTGTGACTGTACACGTCCCAAGATATATCCCCCAGCACAATGCCCGCCACCTGCACGTCCTTGTGTCTGGCGACCGTCTCCTTGATGTCAGGCAGGGCTTCCGCATAGAGTTTGTCTATGTCGGTATCCACATCCAACTGCGGGTCAGCCATCGTAATCATCGCATAGCGGTTCTTGTCGCCCTTCATCGCCTGAAGAGCGAAGGAATAAACGTCCTTACCGTCCTCAAGACGCTGATAGAACTGCGGAACACCCGTCGAGTAGTCCGCCACATAGCCTTTCGGGGTCACGATATAGACGAAACGCGCCTTGTCGTTCACATCGAGCGAGTAACCGCCCTTCGCATCGGTCTGCGCAAAACTGAATCCGTCTGTCACCAAGACCGACCCCAAAGGCTTGTTCTCACCTTTCACCACGCCCGTCACGGTGCGCGCTTCTGTCAACATGCCTGCGGCAAACAAAGCCGCCGCTATCACCATCATTCTTTTCATTGAATTGTCTCCTTACTATTTAGGTTTATTATGTGTATGTCCGTTCCGCCGAATCAACAAGAGAAGTATCCCTTATTGGAAGAACGAGAAAAAGACGCTTCCGTACTCGCGTGTCTCTTTGTGCCGTGTATGCCACGTCACGTCGGTTGTCTTGCCGTGTTCGAGGACGAACCATCCTCCCTCGCGCAGCAGCGGAAATACGAGGTCAGGCAACTGGTCGATGTTCTCCAGCATATACGGCGGGTCGGCATAGATGAAGTCGTAGGTGGCGTGGCATGCGCTGATGAACTTGAACACATCGCCCCTGACTACGCGCAGGTTGTCTATCCCCAACTGCCTGCACACCGATATGATGAAGTTCTGCTGCGTATGCGCCATCTCCACCGCCGTGACACTCCTTGCACCGCGACTCACGAACTCCAACCCTATGCCACCCGTTCCCGCAAACAAGTCCAGCATATCCACCCCCTCAAAATCCATACGGTTGTTGAGCAGGTTGAACAGGCTTTCCTTGGCGAAGTCGGTGGTCGGCCGAGCCGTTATATTTTTAGGGGGCGCTAATCGGCGCCCCCTAAATCTGCCGGAGATGATTCGCATAACTGTCTCACGGGCTTATTCCCAGTTACCGGCGTTGTTGTTAGGCGCATCCACCGAACCGAACATCAGTCCGGGATAGTGGTCCAGTTTCTCCTCCTTGTCAATGAGGTTGACCAGTTCCAGCTTGTTCAGGTCGCTCAGATAGGTCCTGTAGTGCGCTCTGGCAACCATAATAGGAACAACAATGCCCTGCGAGGTGGAATAGGTGTTGTTCACCTCCAACTCGAAACGCTGGCCGTTGCTATAAGGGATATACGTGATGTCGGCAATGTTGTCGGCCGTGAACTCGCCCTTGAACAACGTCTCAATCATGTTCCTGTAGATGGTATCGCGGCGGAATCCCTGCAGTCCGTTGCTGACCACATCACGGTCGTTCGCCCAAACGTATGCGTACAGCACGCTGTCCACGTCCGTATTGAGTTTCACACGAGCCTTGAGCAACGCCTTCTCCATCAGTTTCGCCGCCTTATGCTCGGTCATACCGCTTTCCAACTGCTTGTCGGTCAGCGAGCCCTCCTTCAGCACCTCTTTCTTGGGAGCCGTCTTGAGGAACAGTACCAGTGAGTCGAGGTCGTCGGTATAACGGCCGTTCTCCAACTTGTATTCCGCCACAGCGGTACGAAGGTGTATCAGATTGGCCACCACAGCCTGCTCACGTTCAGCGCGTGTGTTCTCAAAACGGATAGGCACCACCACACTTGACACGCACAGATAAGCCAGATAGACAATCGAAATCACCAGCAATACGCGGATAATATACTTCGATGTATTCATAGTATAACTCTGTTTGTTTTACTTGTATATTGTTCTTACCAAGCGAAGAGCGGGTACTTGACCATCTCCGCATTGACAGTCTCGCGGACCTTGGCGATAGTCTGCTCGTTCTCGGGGTCTTGCAGCACGGTGTCGATAAGCTCGACAATCCACCCCATCCTATCCTCTTTCAGGCCACGTGTCGTGATGGCGGGCGTACCGAAGCGAAGACCGCTAGTCTGGAACGCGCTACGGCTGTCGAAAGGAACCATGTTCTTGTTGGTCGTGATGTCGGCCGCCACAAGCGCCTTCTCCGCCACCTTACCCGTCAGGTCGGGGTACTTGGTGCGGAGGTCAACCAGCATCGAGTGGTTGTCCGTACCGCCCGAAATAATCTTGTAGCCCTTATCCATAAAGGCCTGCGCCAAAACAGCCGCGTTCTTCTTCACCTGCTGCTGATAGGTCTTGAACTCGGGTGTCAGAGCCTCTCCGAAAGCCACAGCCTTTGCAGCGATGACGTGCTCCAGCGGACCGCCCTGCGTTCCGGGGAATACCGCGCTGTCAATCAGTGCGGACATCATCTTCACCTCTCCCTTCGGGGTCGTCTTGCCCCACGGGTTGGCGAAATCCTTGCCCATCAGAATGATACCTCCACGCGGACCGCGCAGGGTCTTGTGCGTAGTGGAAGTGACGATATGCGCATACTTGAGAGGATTCTCCAACAGACCAGCCGCTATCAGACCGGCAGGGTGAGCCATATCCACCATAAAGATGGCGCCTATCTCGTCCGCCACCTTGCGGATGCGGGCATAATCCCATTCGCGGCTGTACGCACTGGCACCTGCCACAATCAGCTTGGGACGCTCGGCGCGCGCCTTTGTCTCCAACTCATCGTAATCCACACGACCCGTCTCCTCTTTCAGGCTGTAGTCAATAGCATGGAACATCAAGCCGGAGAAATTGACAGGGCTACCGTGGCTCAAGTGACCACCGTGGCTCAAGTTCAGTCCCATAAACGTGTCTCCCGCCTGAAGGCAAGTCATGAACACCGCCATGTTCGCCTGCGCGCCGGAGTGCGGCTGCACATTCACGTACTCGGCACCAAACAACTTCTTCAGCCGCTCGCGAGCCACGTTCTCGCTTATATCCACTATCTCGCAGCCTCCGTAGTAACGCTTGCCCGGATACCCTTCCGCATACTTGTTGGTCATAACCGAACCCATTGCTTCCATTACCTGGTCGCTCACATAGTTCTCGCTGGCAATCAACTCAATGCCACGCGTCTGACGCTCACGCTCACGGCGGATGAGGTCAAAAATCTCAGTGTCTCTTGTCATATTAATATGGTTAATTTTAATAGTGTCGGAATACTGCACCCAACGGGTTTTCACAAAACCGCCGCAAAGTTACGGCGACTTTACGTAAAAGACAATATTTTTTTGCATTTTTTTCTTCCTTTCCGCATCAAAGCTGTCCATGGCGGTACAGGAAAACATAGTAGAAATTGTCTCATGCGTTGAACTTTTACCACTATAGAGCGGGGCAAGGGGTGCGGAGGACAGGCATACAAAAGACTTATTGCAAAAGAACTGACAAGGCAACCACATGGCTGCCTTGTTGGTTCTCTGTCTGCGGGCTTGCCGCACTGTCCGGACTGCCGTTCTTAGATGGCACCGTCCGGATCGCCACCATCAGTGACGGGGATGCCCGGAGGCGTCACACCGCCACCGCTGGCACAGAGCATCGTAACGCTCATCATGCAGGACGCTGCGGTCTGCGGATTCACATAGTTCTTTTTCATTGCTGTTATTTGTTTTGATTGGTTGTAGTTAATTACCTTTCCTCAAATTAAACAGACAGGTCAAATCTCCTATTCTGTTCCGTTTTCTCTTCGGATGTTTTCCTTCCGCTAATTAAACAGATAAGTCAAATCTCCTGTTCTGTTTCCTCTGCGGATGTTTGCCTTTCC
>JAGCWE010000113.1 GCA_017962005.1 Paludibacteraceae bacterium
TCTCCGATGACGTCGAGGAGCTTGTGCCGTGCGGGTTCGTTGAAATAGTTGAGGGGCGAGAGGAAGCCGAGTTTTGTGGCGTCATAATGGGGTTGGCCCATCTTGTCGCAGAAATAGTCCATGCCCTCCTGGGACATCTCGGTCTCATAGATGACGAGTGCGTTCTTGAGGTCGCCGCCTTTGATGAGTCCGACGCGGAGAAGGGGTTCTATCTCGCGCACGAAGCAGAAGGTGCGTGCGGAAGCTATCTCACGCGGGTAGTCGGCCAGGTTGGCGAGCGAGGCGTGCTGTTCGCGCAGGATGGTGCTCTGGAAGGCGATGGTGACATCCACTTCGTAATGGTCGCAGGGTTCGATGCGCATGGAATGGCCGTGCTCGGAGATATATTCGATGGGTTCCTGTACGACGAAGACCTGCTGTTCGGCGTCCTGTTCTTCGAGTCCGACGCGTTGGATTTCGCGTACGAACATTCTTGCGCTGCCGTCGAGGATGGGCATCTCTGGCGCGTCCACATCGATGATGCAGTTGTCCACCCCCATCGCATAGAGTGCGCTGAGCGAGTGCTCGACGGTGGAAATCTTCCATTTGCCGCGTTCGAGGACGGTGCCCCGTTCCGTACCGGCCACGTAGTCGGCAAGTGCCTGGTGGCAGGGTTGTCCGGGCAGGTCTATGCGGCGGAGACAGACGCCTGTGTTAGCCGGTGCCGGATGGAAGGTGGCAGTCACGAAGAGGCCGGTATGCAAACCGACCGAACTGAGGGTAAAACTGTCTTTAAGAGTATGTTGTTTCATTTCTTTTCCTGCTTGTTGAGCTGTTTGATGATATCGGGTAGCTGTTTGACGCAGACCATGGAGCGTCGCCAGTTGGCGGCATCGATGGCGGGGATGCCGGAGTAGGTGCCGGCCTTGCGTATATTGCCCGTGACGCCTGTCTTTCCCGCGAAAACGGAGTGGTCAGCTATTTCGATATGTCCGGTTACGCCCACCTGTCCGGCCAGGATGCAGTGACTGCCCACCTTGGTGCTGCCGGCGATGCCGACTTGCGCGCAGAGGATGGTCGATTCGCCGACTTCGACGTTGTGCCCTATCTGGATGAGGTTGTCCAGTTTGGCGTTGCGCCGGATGACGGTACTGCCCATCATCGCCCTGTCGATGGTTGTGTTGGCGCCAATCTCCACATCATCTTCGATAATCACGTTTCCTATCTGCTGGATTTTCCGGTTCACGCCTTCCGCGTCGGGTTCGAAGCCGAATCCGTCGGAGCCGATGACCACTCCGGCATGAAGGATGCAGTCGGCGCCGATGCGGCAGTCGTGGTAGATTCTGGTGCCGGCATAGATGAGGGTGTTGTCGCCAATGACTGCGTTGTCGCCGATGAACACATGCGGATATATCTGCACACCCTTTCCGAGTCGGACGTTACGTCCGATATAGGCAAAGGCGCCGATATAGGCGTCTTCGGGTACCGTGACCCCTTCGCTGATGAAAGACGGCTGCTCGATGCCTGTCCGGGCGGGGTTCATCGCCTTGGCCACCAATTGCAGCAGCTGTGCCATCGCGCCGCGAGCGTTCTCCACGAAGATAATAGCCTTATCCTGTAACCCCTCATCCGTCACCTTCAACCCTTTGCTGACCAGCACAACGCCTGCGTGGCTGGTGGCTAAATACGGCAGGTATTTGTCGTCGGTGATGAAGGATAGCTGGTGAGGCTGTGCGGACTCGATGGGTGCGACGTCGGAGACTGCCGCGTCCGGGTTGCCGTATAATTCTCCGCCCAGAAGGGCTGCTATTTGTCGGGCTGTGAAAGACATGGGAATTGAGAGTTAGAGTTCGTCGGGTTGTCTTAGTTTGAAAAGATATCGTTTGGTAGGTTTGCGCGTGAGGGCTTCCAGATCGAGAATCTCACTCGCCTCAGCGATGTCTCGGACGGTGCCGTCGGAGTACAGAATATCGATGGAATCGGCCTTTTCCGAATAGGTGTTGCTGGTAGATACATGTTCCGTCCAGCAGTAGGCGGCTTCGTCTTCGGTGATGCCGAGAGCATCGGCGTAGTGCCTGTTGAGGGCCGTTTTCTGCGCTTGCGTAAGGGGTTCGGCAATCAGTTCACCGCGGAAGAGCTGCCGGTTGATGAAACTGCGGCTGAGTGCGCTGAGCACTTTGTCCGGTCCGGCAATCCATGTCTTGATGGCCGAGAGCACGTCGTTGTCGTCCAGCAGCGCGTATTGGTCGAGCGCCTCGCTCGAGGAGCCGGGATAAAACATTTCCGCTGTCACAGGCTGGTACAGGAAATACCGCAATGCCGGCGAACAGAAAAGTTCCTTGTCCCCTTGTACTTTTCTTGCCAGTTCTTTGGCACGGCTGAGGATTTTTATCAGATGCTGCTCGGCTGCCACGGAGGTCTTGTGCAGATAGACCTGCCAGTACATCAGACGTCTCGCGACGAGGAATTTCTCGACTGAGTAGATGCCCTTCACCTGGATCACGAGTCTGTCGTCACGGACGTCAAGCATCTTGAGCAGTCTCTCGCTTGCCACACGGCCTTCCTGAACACCCGTGAAGAACGAGTCGCGGCATAGATAGTCCATGCGGTCCACGTCCAGCTGGCTGGAAATGAGCTGGTGGAGGAAATGCTTGGGGTACTCGTTCTTGAATATCGCAATCGCCATGTCCAAGGGCTTCAAACTTTCTTCTTTTAACTTTCCTGCTTCTTTCAACTCTGAACTCTCAACTCTCAACTTATCTCGATATAAATCGAGATTGATCCGCTCCATCATCAGGAGGGATATCTCTTCGTGCGTCACGCCTTCTACGAGCGTGTGTTCGAGTACATGCGAGAAAGGACCGTGACCGATGTCATGCAGCAGAATGGCGATCATTGCGGCCGTCTCTTCCTCCTCGGTGATGGGGATGTTTTTGAGCCGCAGTGAACGTATGGCCTCCTGCATCAGGTGCATCGCACCGAGTGAGTGTCCGAAACGGCTGTGCGTGGCGCCGGGATAGACAAGGTAGGACAGCCCCAGCTGCCGGATTCTGTTCAGGCGCTGCACGTACGGATGTTGCAGCACGTCGTATATCAGTTCGTTCGGAATGGAAAGGAATCCGAACACGGGGTCGTTGATTATTTTGCGTTTATTAGCCATTTTTTCCAAAAATCGGCTGCAAAGGTAGTAAAAAAAAATGACTTATACAAGAAAAATGCAAAAAAATGCGCTTTTCGGTTTGCTTGCGGAAAGAGTATAGCGTCAATAGTTCACGGGATAATATACTTAAGTATATTATAGGTATAGGTGGGATACGTGATTGTCTCGTAGTACTCTCGTATCTCTGTCGTAACTAAGACGTCCGTAATGCGAATGAGATGCGAATGAGAATGTCTGTTATTATATATCGTCCAACCGTTTCAACCAGTCCGTCAGATCAATGCGCCAGTTGCGCCAGGTATGACCGCCTTCGTCTTCCTTATAGAAATGGTCCATACCCTTTTTTATCAGGCGTTTATGGAACCGCCGCCCGTTATTGATAAACATATCAGAGCTTCCCATATAAATATGGTATGCTATTTGTGATTTTTGATTGATGACTGATGATTTATTTTGCGGCATCTGCTTCCTGTACACCACCGGCGAGAAGAGTCCGACGGCCCGGAACTTGTCCGGGTAACGGTTGACGATGTTCGCCGCAATGCGTGCGCCGGACGAGAAACCCGCTATGGCCCGACGGTCAGAGACGCAGTAGGTCGTGTCAATATACTCCATCAGGTCCGCCAATGCGAGTTCCAGACTATGGTCACGGCACAGGCGCGGATAGTGCCACACGTTATTCCACAAGGTATGATGACTCGGGCGGTCTTCATGGGCACCGGTATTGCAGTCTGGCATAACGACGATGAGCGGAGCGATGCTGTCCGAAGCGATGAGGTTTTCGATGATTTGTATGGCCCGTCCGCGTTCCGTCCATGAGCCTTCGTAGCCGTTGATGCCGTGGAGAAGGTAAAGAACCGGGAATTGCCGATTCGCCGATTGACTATTGCCGATTTCATCGTACGCAGCGGGCAGATAGATATTGACGCGGCGGTTGATGCCTTCCGCGCGGTCGTACCACTTGGTTTGAATCAGTTGTCCTTTCAGTTGCGGTTGCAGATACAGGTCCGCTTGCGGAGTGCCTCCGACGGATACGATACTCCATTTTCGGGTCATCTGCCACGCGGAGTCATTGTTGTGCGTATCCGTCTTGCGCTTGCCGTTGACGCGGAAGCAGTAAGTGTAGGTTTCCGGCACAAGCGGCTTAGTGGTTGCATGGAAACATCCGTCGCTCTCGCGTTGCATCGTGATTTTGCGCGTCCGCATGTCGCTGTAGCGTGTGCTGTCTTTGCCGGAATATTGAAAATCGCCCAGCACCTTGACGCGCCTGCCTTGACCGCAGTAGCAGAAAGAAACCGAGCTATCCTCATTGACCACGCACGAGGGCCGGTTGTATGCAGCAGGCAGAACAATCCGATGTTCCCACGCCCAGACCGGCACGGAAACACTAATCACCAGCATTAGAATGAAACCATATAACCCTTTATTTTTCATATGCCAATGACGGATTGTTGTACACTAATTTGATATTATCACACCAAACTATGTTTCCCGGGCAGCCGGTGAACGGTTTCAGACTGCCGGCCCCAATTTGAATGATGATATGTGTCGGCAGTACATCTCCGCGCCAGTCCACTTCTTCAATAAAGACCATCTTCCCCTGCGAATTACGCGCTTTATGTCGGTTGGCGCACAAAGGCATATGACATTCCTGCTCCTGCCCTTCGTAGCATACTTCGACGCGGTGCGCATTCTGCCAGCCGTCAGTACTGGTGCGGATGAATTCATGCGCCGTGCCGACGCGGTAGGCATAGATATGTCCGTTCTCTTCCCAGCGATGCTGCAGAATAAGTGTTATCTGTCCGGCGTCACGGCCGCTCACTTCCTTGACTTTCGTGCCTGCATCGGCATAAACCACTTGTCCCTGCGGCTGAATAAACGCCTTGTAATCGAGTTGCAATGCCTTGGGACGTTTGGTAAACGGCACTCCCATGTCAATGCCGGAATTGGGGTCTGAACTCTGCTGCATGCCTACAACGTCAAGCATCTTGCCGGTAAAGAGCGAACCTGTAGCCAAGGCCTTGAGGTCAATCCCCAGAGCGGTTACTTGCTCAAGGGTTGTTTCCATGCGGCAGCAATAGCCGTCGCCTCGTTTCTCCGGACGGACGGAAACGGACACTTTCTCCACACCGAAGGCTCTGGCATGGGCATTGCTGCAGTCCCAGAATTCGTCTATCTTATAAAGGGTTTTTGTCTGACCGCCGATGAGTTTGGATTCTTTGATGTGCGTCTCGTTCCATGCTTCGAAATCGCCGAAGGGCAACAGTTCCACACGTTCCTGCGCTTGTACGGCAAGGGCTACGAACAGCAGCGTCAGGATTGTAAATGCGGTAATGGCAACCGCCAACCATTTATTTGTTTCCATATTAATTATCCTTTCAATTTTCACCTTTCAATTTTCAATTATCAGAAGTATGTTCTAAATGTTATCATTATACTGGAGTTACTTTTCGGCGCGGTATATAGTTCGCTGTAGGGGCATGCCTTGGGGCTGAACATCGCGAACCATCTGGGAGCCATTCCTACAACGCCGCTCATCTGCGCCATACTCATTCCGACATCAATCAGAAGGTTGGAAGTGAGAGGCGGAAGTTGAATGTCGAAATACATTCTGCCTTTGCCCACCTGTCCACCGAACAATCCTTTGTCCGTCTTAGAAAAGTGCGGCAACGCGACGTAGTCTGCGGCCAAGGCTCTCGCGCTGACGAACAGGGCGAAGAGGCTCAAAAGTAACACGCGTTTCATTTTCTTGAATTTCTTCGTTTAACATGTTTTCGAACTGTTCTACCGAAGCAGCGAGGCTGTATTGGCGTCCAAACTCGCGGTATTTCTCTTCCATAACTCGGCGCTCACCCGGGTGGTCCAACCAATAGTCGATAGCGCGTGCGAGGTCTTTCGGATCGCCCGGAATGAACAGACTTCTGCCATCCAAAGCGAACTGCGGCGTTGCGCTTACGTGGCTGTTAGCTATAACCGGTACCAGACCCGTTGCAAACGCTTCGATGCAACTGATGGCTTCGCTTTCCATATCCGAGGCATGTACGTAGAGATCCGTATCTAATAGATTCTCAATCAACTCGTCTCTACCCACATAGATGAACTGCGGCTGGTGTTTGAGGCCCTTGCCTAACTCGACGTATTTCTCATACTCCGGACCCTTGCCAGCGAAAACAAGTTGGATGCGATCTGCATACTTTGAGTACTTTACAGCGTTGATGATGACGTCTTGACGTTTCTCTTGACTCAGACGACCGATCATCATGATCTTAATCGGAGCATCGTCGGCTTTCTTCACGCGAATCATTGCTTTTTTGCGTTCACCAGCCTCCATGAATGCGTCCTGGATACCGTTACTAATCGGGTGGATCTTCGCCTTGTAGTTGCGTTCTTCTAACATCGAACCCATGAATTTAGAAGGAACATGCACGTGACGCAGGTGGCTGTAGATGTCGCGGTTCCAAGTGCGATAGAAGAGCTCGTTGAACCAATCTACCTTACCCATACTAACGGAAGAGGTCATGTTCTCCGGCTGAATATGGAACGCACCAGTCACGGGTTTGCCTATCTTATTGCAGTAATGAATTGCCTCCCACGAGATGCCAAACGGAACGAAAATGTGTACGATATCTGCCCAATCACATGCGGCATGCACTTTCTCCTTGTCGTTGTACGCAAAGCAGAAATCGTGCTTGTCCATCAGCGGTTGGAAGATCGGCATGTGGAACTTATCCGTGTGGAAGTCACCGTCCGTCAGAGGTTCGGTCATGGTGTCTTTCGGGCTGTCCCAGCAGAGGGCCTTTACTTCATGACCACGACGACGCAACTCAGCAGCATATCGTTGTGCACTAATACTGGTACCATTGTTGGTGGTGTAGAAACTGTCGATAATAAATAAGATTTTCATAGCCGCATGGGCACGATTAATTTCATTTTTCATGACTAAAAATATTTTAATTGGTTATACTTTTTTTCAAATCCGGTGCAAAAGTACTGCTTTTATAGCATATATTATTCTTCCAAAAAACACAAAAATTGTTCAAATTCGCAGAAAAGACTTGCACATTTCAAAAAATTGTTGTAATTTTGCACACAAATTGTTATAATTCGTATGGAAGAAAACGAGCAAGGCAAGTTGGAAACAGCCGATTTTTCGCAATTCAAGTGGGTGGGTTTTATCCCCGGGAAGAGCAAAGTAGATGATCTTAGTATGCTGAAGTTTCATGGTGACATACGCAAACTGGATATACCGGAGAACTTCTCACCGGCGACCTATACCCTGCAGTTCATCAAAAGCGGAACCATGAAGGCAGATATTAATAATCAGATACATGAACTATCTGCTAATAGCGGCTATTTTATTGCTCCGGATTTTTTGGTCAGACATCCCAATGCGGAAGGCTACCCCGAGATGTATATCATTTCCTTTACGGTGGATTTTATACAAGAATTGCATCTGCCTTTTTCTCTCGCGCAAATTGCGTATATATACTCGCGGCCTGTATGGCGAATGAGCGCGCAGAAGATGCAACGCATAGAACACTATTGTGAATTGCTGCGCGAAGTGTGTGACGATAAGAACCGCGAAGCCGCGGCACAACTCCTCAAGTCGATGGTTTTCTATCTGGCAGGCGATATGACATCTGCTGCCACACAACAATCCCAACTCTCGCGTAATGAAGAAATAACGGGTAAGTTCCTCGTGCTGGTGGATGCCAATTATGCGCAGCAACATTCGCTCGACTGGTACGCATCGGAGCTGTGTCTCTCCGCGCGTTATATAGCGAATACAATCAAGCAGACACTCGGCATGACCGCCAGCTCGTGCATTGAGCGCGCCCTTACGCACCGGGCTAAGACATTGCTGTCCACCTCTACCACCCCCATCGCAGAAATAGCCGAAATGCTCGGTTTCCAGAACCAAAGTCATTTCGGCACATTTTTCAAGCGTCAGGCAGGCGTTTCACCTTCCGCCTATCGCACACAATACCATAGTTAGGAGTTGCTAATCGGCTTGTCGTTGGTTTTGATGATTCGGGCAGGATTGCCGGCAATGACGACATCATCGGGTATGTCATGCGTGACGACCGAACCGAGGAAAGCGTGGCTGATGCCGTTGGCTTTGGCTCGTTCGTCAATCAGGTTATATTGTGAACCCTTCTCCTTCAATCTGCCGCGATCATACAATGAATCCAAGGGGACCAAGTCCAACGTGCTATACGCGCGTAACATCTCCAACTCTTCGTGCTCGCGCGTAATATGTAAGGTGTCCGGTTCTGGGATTTCCATTTCAGAAAGCTGCGGTTGAATTGTTTCCTGTGTCTTCTCCGGCGCAGGGGTGATAATGATAATATTCTTACGCATGACAAACGTGAGACGATTGCCAAGGAATTTGCGCAAAAGAGGTTGTATATCCGAACCAATATATGTACCTCCGACCGCAGGGGCAGAGGCTATGTCCTGCGGACGACACATAAACGAATAACCGAAGTGGCGCTCCAAATCCTGTAGCACCACATGGAGAGGTGTGTCGTAATACGATTTCTGGAATACTGCCGCTTGCAAGGACAGACAGCACAAACAGAATACTATGAGCAGGTTTCTTCTCATTGAGCGGCAAGGCGGTAGTGGTCTTCTTCTTTTTCAATTACCACCGGCAGCAAGGTCTCCAATGCCGCACATACATCCTCAAAACTATCATCCGTATTGATGGAGATAAAGAGCGTCTCGTGTGCCAAGGCGGTGTCACCCACCTCTATACGCACGTCATACAGGCGTTCCAGACGGTTGACCAAATCGGACAACAGAATATTGCTTGCTTCCAGTTTCTTGCGGAATTGCTTGGTGACGGTGTTGAACTGCACCATGTCGCCTGTCTCCGCAAAGAGCGAATCTTGCAGGTATTGTACCTTTACTTTTCCGCTCGTCAGCTGGAGCGTATAGATACTATCGGTAGGATAGGCGCGTAGGACAAACTCCGTTCCTAATACCGTCACGCTGAAATCGCCCGTGCGGATGATGAAAGGACGCTCCGCATCTTTCGCCACGGAGAACTTGGCCTCACCTTCAAACAGCACTTCACGCGTTTTCTTGCCGAAATCGGCAGCATAGGCCAACGAGGATGACGGATTGAGAGTGATCTCGGTGCCGTCCTTCAAAGCCAGATCTTGCGTTTCTTGTTCCGCGGTCTGTGCGATAAAGGCTTCGCCAGTGCGGGGCGGCAACAACAACCACAATGCTACACCGAACACCAGCAATGCCACGGCAGCTGCAGCGTAATAGAATCTGCGCAAAGGACGAATGACCGTTTGTTGAGGTTTCAAAGGCTGAATGACAGAAGCCTGTTGTGTCTGCGCTTTCAGTTTCTCCCATGCTGCCTGAGTCTTGGCAGAAGCCTGACTGCGTGCTTGTTTACGCCATTCGTCTTCCCAAATGTGGAATAGCATCTGGTTCTTGTCCGACTCTTTGAGCCACGCTGACAGCCGCACTTCATCCGGCGCACTAATCGTGCCACGAAAATAGGATTGCGCTATGTGATAAAATTCTTCCATTTCTACTGATATAACAATACAGCCTCCCAAAATGCAACCAACGGCAGTAGATTTTTCGGCAGATACGTGCGTAAAGCATCCAAAGCGCCGTTGATATGTTTCTCTACAGCCTGACGTGTGATGCCTAACTGTTCCGCTATCTCCTTGGGCTTCTGCTCCTTCTGCCTGCTCATCATAAAGATGTCACGCGTCTTGTCGCTCACGTGCGTTAAGGCTTCATTGATTTGCTGTTCCAACTCATTGCCTATCAACTGCGCATCGGCATCGGGTGCAAAATCCTGCCAATAGAGTTGTTCCGAGCCCTCCACCTCCATGAGTGCGTCCAATGATTCCGTACCGGCAACGACATGGTGCTTCAGCTCGTTCAGGCACTCGTTATGCACCATCTGAAAGAGCAAAGCCTGCGCGTTGGTTAGCGCCATCGACTCACGTTTTTCCCACAACTTCAGGAAACAATTCTGCACCATATCCTCGGCTGTTTCCTCATCCACGAAACGCACGGCAAACCGCACCAACCTCGGTTGGTACTCAAAGAACAATTGCTCAAATTCCGCCGTGCAAATCATGTCTTTATTGCATTGTAAAATCGGCTGCAAAATTACAAAAAAATCTGACATTAGCAAATTTTTCTTACATTTTTGCTCCAAATTGTAAGAATTAACATGAAATTTGCATATTTCCCGCCAAATACCCAAATAAAAATGCGCCAAATTCCCAAACAGAAACCCGCCAGGTTCCCAAACACCACAATCTTTGGAAACGAAACTGCGCAAACATTAGACTCAAAACAGCACAATATTTAGTAACAAAAATGCGCAAAAATTAGAAATAATCTGCTTTTTTCTTGCATATGTCAAAAAAAAGTAGTACTTTTGCACCGGATTTTAAAAGATTTTACTTATGGAGTATTTAGAACGTGTTGCAGATGCTGAACTTAAGAGACGTTTGTCAGCAATGGGAGCTGTATTAATTAAAGGTCCCAAGTGGTGCGGTAAATCAACAACGGCTGTTCAACAAGCGAAAAGTGTTATTTGGTTACAAGATCCGGATAAACGCGAGGAGTATATGGCAACAGGTCTTACTACACCAAGTGTGCTCTTGCGAGGAGAAAATCCCCGTTTGATTGACGAGTGGCAGGATATACCACTCGTATGGGATGCTGTGCGCATGGAAGTAGATAGACGTTCTAAACCTGGACAATTTATATTAACCGGTTCTAATGCGGTTGATCAAAGTAAGATTATGCACACCGGTACAGGTCGTATATCTCGCATGACAATGTTGCCTATGAGTTTGTGGGAATCCAAAGAGTCTACTGGAGAAGTTAGTCTGCAAAGCCTTTTTGATAATCCCAATCAAGATATTGAAGGTATCTCAAAAATGAGTGTGGCAGACATTATATTTGCGGGTTGCCGTGGAGGTTGGCCTGCTACACTCCATGCTACATCAGAGACTGACAAACTATTGACAGCGAAGGATTATGTGGATTCTATCTGCGAAACGGATATTTCCAATGTAGATAAAGTAGAACGTAATCCTAAACTCGCGCGACGTATTTTGCGTTCTTATGCGCGAAACATTTCTACGTATGCATTAACTACGTCTATTCTTGCAGATGTAATTGCTGATGATAATATCTCATGCTCGCGCAAAACTCTTGATGATTATGTTACGGCATTAGAAAAATTGTTTGTCATCCAAGATTTAGATGCATGGTGTCCTGCCATTAGAAGTAGAACAGCTATGCGCAGCACACCTAAGCGCTGTTTCTGTGATCCGTCTGTTGCGGTTGCTGCATTGGATTTGACACCTGAAGCATTAGAAATGCAACTTAAAACGTTCGGCTTTATTTTCGAACAACTTTGTATCCGAGACTTGCGCGCGTTCACTCAAAACATTTACTCATCCCATCTCTCATATTACCATGATCGCTATGGACTGGAAGCCGATGTCGTGCTTCATCTAGGCGGTGAACGGTATGCGTTGATTGAATGTAAATTGGGAAGTCATGAGATTGATGAAGGAGCTGAGCATCTGCTTAAACTGAAACGCTTAATCATTGAGCATAATAAAAAAGAAAAACAGATGCCCATCCGCGAACCGGATGTGCTAATGGTTTTAACAGGCGGACTCTATGCTTATCGTCGTAAGGACGGTGTATATGTAGTGCCAATAGGGTGCTTAAAACCGTAAAAACTTAGAAATACAAATCATCACTTTTTACTTTGCCAATTTTTGCTATTATACAAAGTATAATAGGGGGTATGGTTTTTATATTCAAAATCTACCCAAAATCTACCCAGAAAGTAGTAAAAATGGCCTAAAATGATGATAAATTGAAATTATTAACCGCTGAAAATCAACGAGTTACAATTTGACTATTTAGGTTCTGTGTTTCGTGGGTCTCAGCCCTGTGGCATTCCGGAAGAAAAAGTAAATTCTTCGGAAGGGACTTTGCGTAAAAACACAAACAGTACTATTACCGCCGTGATTGCCGACAATGAGTCACTCAACGGTATCGACCACCATATGCCGTCCAGCGGCTCGGCAAACAACAGAGGCATGCACAGGGCCAGCGGTATCAGATACAGAACCTGGCGGGTCAGGCTCAGGAATATCGCCCTGCCGGCTTTGCCGATTGACGTGAAGAGGTTGCCCGTTACCATCTGGAAACCGATGATCAGCATTGACGAACAGATGATGCGCATCGGACGGATGGTCTGGGAGATGAGAACCTCGTCATGCGTGAACATCTCTGTCATCAGCCGCGGGAAGCACTCGCCCAGGACGAACACCACACCCATTACCCCCGTCGCATACAGACAGGCCAGATGGAACGAACGAAGCATCCGATCGTATTTCTTTGCCCCGTAGTTGTAGCCCGCTATCGGTTGCATGCCCTGGTTCAGGCCCATCACAATCATCGCAAACACAAACGTCAGACGGTTGATTACGCCGTACGACGCGATAGCCATATCTCCGCCGAAAGTCTTCAGCTGGTTGTTGATGATAATGACTACGAAACAATGCGCTATGTTGTACAGAAACGGCGACAGACCGATTGCCAGCGCACGGAAGGTGATGTGACGGTTCAGACGCCAAATTCCCCGATGAAATCGGACTAATTCGTTCCTGTCCATGAAACGGGTCATCTGCCATACCACCGCAACCGCCTGGCTGATTACCGTCGCCAGAGCCGCACCACGCACACCCATGTCGAGACCGAAAATCAGTATCGGGTCAAGGATGATATTGATGGTCACGGCTACGATGGTGGCCGTCATCGAGAAGCGCGGATGACCCGCTGAACGCAGCATCGCATTCAGGCCGAAATAGATGTGCGTCAGGATGTTTCCGTACAGGATGATTTCCATGTACTCATGCGCATAGCCGAGCGTGGCCTCGCTCGCACCAAAGGCAAGCAATATGGGGTCGAGCCAGATGAGACCTGCGGCCATCACTATGGCGGAAAGGATGATGTTCATCACAATCACGTTGCCCAGCACGCGGTTCGCTTTCTCATAGTCTTTCTCCCCCAGATAGATGGCCAGAAGCGACGAAGCACCCACTCCGACAAGACTCCCGAACGCCGCGCAGATGTCCATGAACGGCTTGGCTACCGTCAACGCACTCAAGGCCAACGCGCCGCAACCGTGACCGATGTATATCGAGTCAACGATGTTGTACAGCGAAGTGGCCGTCATGGCTATTATGGCCGGCAGCGCGTATTTCCACAACAGTCCGTGGACCGGCGCCATTCCCAACTCTGCCGTTCTTGTCATATAAGAGTTCCGATGAAATCGAAGATTTTTGCAGCCGGATGGCCTGTTTGGAGGGCGATTGGTGTGCCTTCGTCTCCGCCTTCTCTGATGGACTGAACCAGCGGAATCTGACCCAATAAGGGTATGCCCAACTCTTCCGCAAGGGCCTTTCCGCCTTCCTTACCGAAGATGTAATACTTGTTTTCAGGCAGTTCGGCAGGCGTGAACCACGACATATTCTCAATGAGGCCAAGAATAGGCAAGTTGATTTTCTCGTTGCGGAACATCTCCACGCCTTTCCGCGCATCCACCAGTGCCACCGGCTGTGGTGTCGTAACGACGATGACTCCGGTCAATTGTACCGATGAAATCAGGGTAAGATGAATATCGCTCGTGCCCGGAGGAAGGTCTATGAGGAAATAGTCCAACTCGCCCCAGTGTGCATCTTCTATCAGCTGTTTGATGGCATTGGACGCCATTCCGCCGCGCCAGATGACCGCCTGCTCCGGATTCACGAAAAATCCGATGGAAAGCATCTTCACTCCGTACTGCTCGATGGGCTCGATAAGCGTTTTTCCTTCGATTTCAACGGAATATGGCCGGCATTCTTCGACGTGAAACATCTTCGGCATCGACGGACCGTGAATGTCCGCATCCAGCAGTCCCACGCGGTAGCCTTTCTGCGCCAGCGCGATTGCCAAATTCGCCGCAACGGTCGACTTGCCTACACCTCCCTTGCCGCTGTGGATGGCGATGATGTGTCGCGCTTGCAGGGACGAGGGGCCGGAGGCGGCGGACGAAAGGTTCTCTTTGACGAACTTCGTATGGATATGCGCCGTTATATTCGGGTCTACGTAGGTCTTAAGCGCCGCTTCCGAAGCCTTGATGACCGACTTCATGAACGGGTCGTTGTCCTTCGGAAAGATGAGCGAAAACGAGACCTCGAAGCCCGATATGCGAATATCGTCTTCAAGCATGCCGCCCTCCACGAGGTCCTTGCCGGTCCCCGGGTAGCGCACATGGCGCAGGGCGTCTATGATTTGCTGAGGGTACATGGTTATCCTTTGCCAAGATGGATAGTGCCGCTGGTCTCTACGAATTCGATGCAGGGGAACGAGAAGGCATCCTGGGCAGGCTGCTGGGCTCCTACCAAGAAACTGAAGAAACTGTTGATACGCAGTTTGTTGCTCAGGTAGATCGCATTCTCCGAGTCACCCTGTTTGCCCAGCTGTTCATTCTCGGCTTCGAGGGCTATTAATTTCTCGAAGATGGGACGAATCGAAGCATCGCCGTCTTGCGCTATCTTGAGCCATTTGGCAGCCCAGCGCCTGTTCCA
>JAGCWE010000114.1 GCA_017962005.1 Paludibacteraceae bacterium
TATCCCGACCCGTCCGTGCTGATTGGCAGGCAGGTGCTTTACATCGCCAATTTCCCGCCGCGCAAGATGATGGGGCAGACCAGTGAGGGTATGATTCTCAGTGCCGTGAATGCGGACGGCAAACTGGTGGTGACGACCGTCAGCGCGGAGGTGCGCAATGGCGCGCAGGTGGGATGATAAAAAGCGATACCGGTTATCAGTTGTAACCGGTATCGCCTTTTGGTTGCGGAGGATGGGATCGAACCACCGACCTTCAGGTTATGAGCCTGACGAGCTACCACTGCTCTACTCCGCGATATATTAGGTCATCCCTAATCGGACCGCAAAGATACTGCTTGTTTTTATTCTGACAAACTTTTTTATAAAAAAAGTACATTTTATATCTATTTTGCCCTGATTTTTATGCTTTCCCAACCTCAATATCCGGCTTTGGCGGTAGATGCTGCCTGTTCCGGCAATCCCGGGACGCTTGAGTTCCGTGCCGTGTTGGTGGATTCGCCGACGGCCGTTAATTCCGCCAACGGCACACAGATTTTCCGTCGTGGTCCCTATGCTATGGGAACCAACAACATCGGCGAGTTTCTCGCTCTGGTGCTGGGGCTGGCTTACTTGCAGCAGCATAATCTCTCGTGGCCCATCTATACCGACAGCGTTACCGCGCTGGCTTGGGTGCGTCAGCGGAAGTGCAAGAGCAAGATTGTCTGGGGGAAGCAGAACGAGGAACTGTTTCTTACTGTCCGCAAGGCGGAGGATTGGCTGCGGACTCACACGTGGACGACGCCCGTGCTCAAATGGGAGACGCGACTGTGGGGCGAGATTCCCGCCGACTTCGGCAGAAAGGGATAATAAGCCGGAGCATTCTTTTCAAGCAAACCACCATGTCCCGATGGCGTGGACGACGAACGCCATCAGCCACGCCACGGCAACCGAGTTGAAGACCGTGAACGTGCTCCATTTCCAGTTTATCTCGCGGCGGAGTGTGGTGATGGTTGCCACGCACGGGAGGTAGAGCAGCACGAAGACCATAAAGGCGTATGCGCTCACGGGCGATAGGGTCCCGCTCAGGTCGCCGTTGTACAGGATGGCGAATGTGGCGGCTATCGCTTCCTTGGCGGGCAGGCCGGTCAGCAGGCACACCGACAGTTTCCAGTCAAAGCCCAGAGGCCGCATCAGCGGTTCCATGGCGCGCCCGATGGCGGCGAGCCACGAGTCCTCTATCATGCTCAGGTCCTGCGACGGGAAGTACTGCAGCACCCAAATCACGACGGAGGCGATAAGCACGACCGTCGAAATCTTCTTGAGGAAGTCGCTTACGCGGAACCATATGTGCCGCCCGATGCTTTGCAGGGTGGGGATGTGAAAGGCGGGCAGTTCGTTGATGATGTTGTCCGACGGCTGGTTGAACCATTTTGTCCGGCGCATGATGAAAGCGAAGGCGAAACTGAGCAGTATGCCCAGCAGGTACAGCGACCCGAGCACAAGGGCTTTGTGCTCGGGGAAGAACACAGAGATGAATAGGATATAGACCGGCAGGCGGGCGGAGCAGCTCATAAAGGGAATCATCAGCATGGTCAGGGCTCTGTCCGCGGGCGAATGGATGTCGCGGGCGGCTATGATGGCGGGCACGTTGCAGTCGAAGCCCATCAGCATCGGGATGAAGCTGCGGCCGTGCAGACCCACGCTGTGCATCACGCCGTCCATCAGGTACGCCACACGCGCCATATAGCCTGTGTCTTCCATCACCGACAGGAAGAAGAACAGGATGATGATGTTGGGCAGCGCGGTCAGCAGCGACCCCACGCCCATCACTACCCCGTCTGCCAGCAGGCTGCGGAGCCATTCCACCGGCAGGGTGGCTGTCAGCCAGTCGTGCAGGGCGTCCACTCCGCCTTGCAGCCATTCCTGGACGGGTTCGCCGAGGGCGAAGGTCGCCCAGAATACGAAGCAGAGGATAAGAACCAGCACGGGGAATCCTGTCAGCGGGCGCGTCAGGCCTCGGTTGATTCGTTCCGACCAGGTCGATTGGTCGCTCTTTGGGTGCCGCAGGACTTCCGCCAGCACGCCTTCCACGTAGGCGCGGTAGGCCTCTTTGTCCTCCTGCTCCCAGCCGTGTACAACGGGGTGGGCGAAGGAGTGGGGTTGTGAGGCCACTTTCCGCAGAAGTCCCAGTAGTGCGCTGACGCCCTCGCCTGTCAGAGCCGACACGACCACCACCGGCACGCCGATCAGTTCCTGCATGCGTGCGAAGTCGATGCTGTGTCCGGTCTTTTCCAGCAGGTCGTAGCGTGTTATGGCAATCACCAGCGGATGCTTGTCGTCCACGAGGGAGGGGGTGAGCAGCAGGCTCTCCTCGATGTTCATTGCATCCACCACTTGCAGGACGGCGTCATGGTGTTCGGCGTCCATGTCTTCGTGCGACAGGTGCTCGTCAAAGCGCAGTTCCACATCGCCGTAGCCGCCTTCCGCATCGCTGTAGCCGCCTTTCACGTCGCCGAAACCGCCGTCCGCATCGGTGGACTGTCCGCCTGTGGCGCGCAAGCGCGACTGTGCTTCTTCGAGGTCGTGTATCAGGAGCGACTTGCCGCTTTCGGCATTGCCTACTATTGCTATCTCACGTATCATATATACGTCTCAAAAACCGCGCAAAGATACATCGTATAATCTGTTCCTCAAATCGTAAAATGTAGGTATTTCCTCCCTCCGCCCCTTTGTCCCCCCTCCGCACCCCCTCCGCCCCCCCTGTGTCCCCTTTGTTCCTTCTCCACGCCCTCTCCACGCCCTCTCCGCTTTCTCCTCCCGCCACCCTCGCACCCTCTCTCTGCCCCCTCCCTTCTTCCTTTCAGTTTTCACTTTTCACCTTTCACCTTTCACTTTCCCTTGCCTATTCGGAGCGGGTGATTAGCGGGTGATTACCGTGTTATTCGGCTATGCGCGCCCTACTTTCACGTAATCTGTATGGGAATGGTAAGCAAAGAACACGAAAGCGGACATGCAGGAAACCCGCATGTCCGCAAGCTCATTAATAACGGCATTCTCTACATCAAGCGCAACGGCAAGACCTACTCCGCGTTGAATAGTTCACCCATGAACCGGCAGATATAGTCCTGCCAGTTCTGCCACGTGTGTTCGCCGGCACTCTCATAATAGGTGTATTTCAAGTCGTTTTCGTCCAGCCAGTGGAGGTAGTCCTGCAATTGGTCATACAGGAAATCGTCGCGCCCGATGGCTATCCAGTAGAGTGAGGCGTCCGCTACTGTGGCGCGCACTTCCTCCTGCCAGTTACTGTAAACGGGTATGTCCTCGGGCGAAGCCACCAGCGCGGAGAAGAGACCTATATAGCTGAACTGCCCGTGGAGGTGATGGCTCACATGCATCGTGTGAAAACCGCCCATCGACAGACCGGCAATGGCACGCTGGGAAGGTTCTCTGCTCACGCTGTAGCGGTTCTCCGCTTCTGCCATGAACTCGGCGAAATGCGTTTCCCAGTAGCCTGACATCTCATAGTCTTTCTCCTGCTCGTCGGTCAGTTTGCGCCAATGCGCGGAGCCGTTCTTTGTGTCAAAAGGCGTGTTGTCGGGCGTAAGGTTGGGGGCCGCCATTAGCGCCTGCCGTTCTGCGGGAGGTATGCTGCCGAGGAAGTTGTCAGGCATTATCACCACCATTTCGCGCACCGTCTTGCTCTGGAGCATCGTGTCCATCAGGCGGAGCAGGTTGCCTTTCGTTACCCAGTCGTCTTCGGAACCGTACATGCCGTGCTGCAGATAGAGAACGGGGAACACCTCTCTTCCTGACTTCGTGCGCTCGGAATAGGCATACGGCAGATAGACTTGGCATGGCACGCCGAGCAAGGTGTCACGTGTTACGGTTCCGGCCGTCGACGAATAGTCGGGCGACTTGCTTGCGCAGCCTGCCAGCAGGCATAGTGTGACAAGCGGTAATACTGATTTTTTCATAGTGGGTGAATTGTTGTCAATCGTTGATGTGGTTGCCCGATAGCAGGGAACGGTAACGCTTGGCGGCAACCGTGCGGGCGATAACCTCTTCCAATGTCAGTTCCTTCCCTGTCGGTTCTGTGGAGCGGAACTGCATCTCCTTTACCGCCTTGTCGTGCGGGAAAGCGAAATAGGTGCAGGTGCACTCGATGCACACTTTGTCCTCCGCATCGCGCAACTCGGCATGTACTTTCGCCACATTATGGCTGAACGACTCCAGTCGTCCGCGCAGGACCAGATACGGGTTGGTGGTGGCAACGGGATGGCGGTAACGCAGTTCCATCCTGCCCGTCACCGCCGCCGTGTCCAGTTTGCGGAACACGACCCAGCCGCACACCTCGTCCATCAGCGTCGCCTGGACGCCGCCGTGAAGAGTGTTGATCCACGACTGGTGGAACGTTGCCGGTTTCCATACCGACACAATGTCCTCGCCGTCCTCATAGAACGTCATCTGGCATCCCATCGGATTGGTGGGACAGCAGCCGTAACATTGGTACCCTTCAACGTCCGACCACGGGTTGAGCAACTGCCTCATATTACAGAGCCTCTGCGGAAGACTTTTCGTCAATCAGTTCGCGGTAGAACTCTGCGCGGGCGGTCATCTGATAGGGGGTGACAATGAAAGCAAGCAAGCCGAAAGTAATCAGGCACAGCAGCCACCAGCCGATGAATGACAGATCCAGCAGGAACAGGTTCATCTTGTTGCCTTCCATCAGCCGCATGCTCTCGTCAATGGCCTGCGATGCGGTCATCTCAGGATGGTCATGCATCAGGTAGGGTGCCATTGCGTACGAGTACGACTTCACAATGCCAGGGACAATCAGCAGGAGCATCCACAGTAAGATATAGATGTTCATCAGCAGTTCAACGAGGAACGAGCGCTCGAACTGGTCGCGGTAAACCGTGAACAGGTCAGCTACCTCCAGTTCTTTCTCCCCGCGAATCATACGCAGGAAAGCCACCGTAAAGGCATACTGCATAGGCAGGAGCAGGATGGTCAATGCGCCGTAAGCCAATGCCCCCGCAGCCGAAGATATAACCACGAAAATGAGCGTTAACAATACGGCTTGCCACATTCTGCCGTCTAACGCACTCCAAGCGCGCTCACGAAATTGTGATGAAGTAGAGTTAATCATAGTAATTGTGTTTTAAGTGTGAAACGTTATTCTTTTTCAGAGGCTGTATCAACCTCTTTTTCTTTGTTCTGTAGTATCTGCAATGCCAGTCCGGCAAGCATCATCCCGAACATGCCGACAATGGGAGCCACTGTGCCTTTGGCGGCGCGCTGCCCGGATTGGTTCAGCACCTGCTCCGGCGACCAGACACAGGGGAACTTCCGCTGCGGGTACAGTCCCGTCGCTTTCATCTTCTTCCGTATTGCGCGGGCGAGCGGACAGCCCGCCACCTTGCCGAAGCCGCTCACGCGCACCTGGCTCACATCTACTTTCCTTCCCGCACCCATCGACGAGAGCAGGGGCGTGCCCGAATGTGTCGCCTCGTGGATGAGCCTGACCTTGCTGCTCACATTGTCAATCGCGTCTATCACAAGGTCGTACCCGCTGAAATCAAACTGCCCGTATGTCTGCTCGTTGTATTCGCATTGCACTGTTTGTATGTCGGCAGTGGGAATGACCTCCAGCAGACGGCGGCGCATCGCCGATACTTTCTCTTCGCCTATGCAGCCGGCAGTCGCCACCAGCTGACGGTTGAGGTTCGACTCCTGCACCGTATCATAATCCACCAGCGTCAGATGTCCAACGCCTGAGCGTATGAGCGTCTCGGCAGTCCAGCCGCCTACGCCGCCCACGCCGAACAGAATGACGCGCGCTTGCTGAAGACGCTCAAACGCGTCTTCGCCAATCAGTTGTATGGTACGTTCAAAGGCTTCCATTGCTGTTTCGGATGATTGCTTCTGCCGCGTTGATGCCGTCTAATGCCGATGAGGTGATACAGCCCGCATAGCCTGCACCTTAGCCTGCGGGATACAGCCACGGATGACTCGGACTGCGCCAGGTGGTGCGGTCGCGGTCAATGCGGACTGGGGACGATGAGCGGCTTTCCACGCCTACAACGACAGCCTCACGGGTCAGATAGTCCGGGTATTTGCGGCCGAAATCGCGGAAGCCCTGACGGAGTGACTGGCCGATAACCGGAGGCAGCCACTCGTCGAGGCGCGAGGACACAATCCCCGGCAGGTAGGAACATGGAGGCAGGTCTGCGGACAGCCTTCCGTCCACAAAGTCGGTGAGACGCTGCGCGGGAGCCACATTGGGCAGGCGTCCGTGCGAAGCCGCAAGGCGCTCCAGTTCCTCCTGCATGCATAGTCCGCCCAATGCGCCTTCTTTGCTGTACGATGCGTAATCGGCGGGCTGCAGGCTCACCACGATACCCGAATTGGCGTATGGCGAGTTGCGCTGCGAGTTGCTCATCCCGTTCACCACGCAGCTGTTCAGTTCGCTGCCCGCTGGGACGATATGCCCGCCGGGACACATGCAGAACGAATACACTCCCCGCGTCTCTTGGGCGGACGGTGAGTCTTTTACCTGCGTGACCAGTGAATAGGAAGCGTGTCCCAGCAGACTGACGGTTCTTTCCACTTCTTCTTGGCTGGCATCGCGAAGGTGGTACATCAGCCGGTCTATCAGTATCTGCGGATGTTCCACGCGGACACCCATCGCGAAGCCTTTGGCGGACATCTGCACCCCGTCGCGGTAAAGCATCCGATAGGTGTCGTGTGCCGAATGACCGGTGGCGAGAATGGTAGGTGTGCCCTTTGTGTTCAGTTCGCGCCATAGGCCGCTGTCCAGCAGGGTGGAGAAATGCACCTCGCCGCCGCAGTCAATAATCCTGTCCCGCATGTTGCGGATAATGGAGGGAAGGCGGTCGCTGCCTATGTGCGCGTGAGTTTCATAGAGTACCTGTTCGGACGCGCCGAAATGGTGGAACCACTCCATCACGCGTTGCATTGCGCCTTTCTTCTTGGAACGCGAGAAGAGTTTGCCGTCCGAGAACGTGCCGGCACCGCCTTCGCCGAAGCAGTAGTTCGATTCGGTGTTCAGGCCCTCGTTCCTGTTGAGACGGGCGATGTCCTGCTTGCGCTCGCTTATCGGCTTGCCGCGCTCTATCACGATGGGCTTGTAGCCGTCTTGCAGCAGGCGCAGGGCGGCGAACAGACCCGCCGGTCCCATGCCGACAATCACCACCTCGCCTTTGTTGTCGCTGTGTACATCCTGGAAACGCGGCGGCTCGTACAGTGGCACGGGGGCATCGCGGGGAACCAGTTGCCCGTGCTCGTCGCACAGGATGCTCAGCATGACGTGCGGCCTGCGCTGGCGGGCATCTACGGAGCGGCGTACCACACGGTACGTCCGCTCCATCTCCTGCGCCTGTTCGGGCGTTAATATGAAAGTCTCTTCTATCAAGCCTCCTGACCGGTCTGGCCGCCCTGCTTGAGTTGGCCCATAATCTTTCCTTCTATCTCGTCGCACAGGTCGGGGTTCTCGCGCAGCACGTTTTTCACCGCCTCACGACCTTGCGCTATGCGGTTGCCTTCGTAGCTGTAGAAACTGCCGCTCTTGGTCAGGATACCCATGTCCGTGCCGATGTCCACTATCTCGCCCACTTTGGAGATGCCTTCGTTGAACATCAGGTCAAATTCGGCTTTGCGGAACGGGGGAGCCACTTTGTTCTTCACCACCTTGACGCGCACTTGGTTGCCTGTTACCTCGTCGCCGTTCTTGATGGCGGTCACGCGGCGGATGTCCAGACGCACGCTGGCGTAGAACTTCAGCGCGTTGCCGCCCGTGGTGGTCTCGGGGTTGCCGAACATCACGCCTATCTTCTCGCGCAGCTGGTTGATGAAGATGCAGGTGGTTTGTGTCTTGTTGATGGTGGCGGTCAGTTTGCGCAGTGCCTGGCTCATCAGGCGCGCCTGCAAGCCCACCTTGTTGTCGCCCATGTCGCCTTCTATCTCCGCCTTCGGGGTCAGGGCAGCCACAGAGTCAATGACAATCAGGTCCACCGCACTGGAGCGGATTAGTTCGTCGGCTATGTCCAGTGCCTGCTCGCCGCTGTCCGGCTGGGCTATCAGCAGGTTCTCCACATCCACGCCCAGTTTCTCCGCATAGAAGCGGTCAAAGGCGTGCTCCGCGTCGATGATGGCGGCTATGCCGCCCTGCTTCTGCACTTCTGCCATTGCGTGGATGGCGAGCGTGGTCTTGCCGCTTGATTCCGGACCGTAAATCTCAATGACGCGTCCGCGAGGATAGCCGCCCACGCCCAGGGCGATGTTCAGTCCCACGCTGCCGGTCGGTATCACCGCCACGTCTTCCACTTTGTTCTCGCCGAGGCGCATGATGGCACCCTTGCCGAAATCTTTGTCTATCTTCGCCATCGCCAACTGAAGGGCTTTCAGTTTCTCTGCCGACGGCATTTTCTTTTCTTCTGCCATAGTATTGTTGGTATTTTGTAGTTAAATAGTCGCTCAAATACGGGGGCAAAGGTACGTTTTTTTTCGTATCGGCAAAAGTTTATGCGCGGAATTATTTTTTGCGGTTGGGAAAAGCCCTTCCACTTGCCTCCTTGAGGCGCTCTCTTGACCGATAAATAAAGGCATGAAGCCGATTTTGAATGGCCTTGGTGTATGATGGCCTTGCTGTTTGCCACCCCCGCTTTGCAAAAAAAATATATTCCTCAATTTGTTTGGAAAAAATGGATTTTTATAGTATCTTTGCACCCGATTTTTAGGACAGAATCAGCATAAGACAGTAAACGGTTAAGACACACTACAGCTTATGTGCCGCAATATCAATTTTTTGATAGCGCTTGTGTCTCTTTCTTTTGGAAAGAGTGCATTTTTTTATCCCGTTTCCGGTCTGCTATGGCATCTTTCTGGTGGTTCTTTTCCGCTCTGTCCCTGCTCTTTGATGCATGGTGGAGACGGACAGGGATAGCAAGGGCGACGACGGAACGGTCAGCCTGAATAAGAGAGACGACTAACCTGGATATAAATATACAAACTATATGAAAAACACAGTTTTATTCTCAACAACATTAACATCATCCGTGTTGCCGACCTTGTGCAATGGCAGAACTCTTGCAAGGCTGATACGCCCTGTCGTCACACTCCTCCTTCTCCTCGCCCTCTCCATCGGGCATGCATGCGCAGCGGAAGGAGATGTGAATTACACCCTTAATTTTACGAAATTGACGAGTGGTACAAACTACAATTCTTATGCATCAGCGCACACGGTCACCGTATCTTCTAAAGGATGGAGTTTAATTGGAAATCAAAGTATAGGCACATTCTTAGGCGTAGGAGGTAAAAATACAACAGCTACAGATCGCACATCATATAGCACTTCCGGAATAGGTAGTACTACTATAGGAAAAGTTCGTATCACAACGGGCGGAACAGGAGGAACAGGTACGATGACTTTTAGTAAATTAGTGTTGGAAGTTTCATCAAAAAGCGATTTCTCTGATATTATTGATACAAAGACCAATAATTCGCCTAATATCAATGGAGATAACGATTTTACTCCTACTTCGCCGTTAATTTCATGGCCAGCTGGTTCGTACTATCGCATAAAATTTAATGTCAAGAATTCGCAAAGCAGCAGTAATGGATACTTCAAAGTAAACTCGGTGACATTTTATGAGGGAGCTTCCGGAGGAGATCCTGTTGCTGTAACTGGCGTAACTGTCGCTCCGACGAGCAAATCTATTGTTCCAGATGAAACATTTACAATCACACCGACCGTTTCTCCGGCAGGTGCTTCTAATAAATCGGTGTCTTGGTCATCTAGTGCCACAAGCTATGCAACAGTCAGCAGCGGTGTGGTAGCAGGGGTTGCTGCCGGAACAGCGACCATCACATGTACGACCACTGACGGTGGTTTTACTGCCACATGTGCTGTAACTGTCCGTGGCGTAACCGTGCAGGCGCGTGACGAGGACGGCAACACTATTGCCGCAGGTGGTCCTGGCGCACCAACAAGAAGCGGAACAACGATTACTGCTGCGGCGAATGCGGGAAACTATGTATTCAAGGAATGGCAAGTAACGAACGCGACAGCTGCATCAACTACAACAAGTCCGACAACCATTTCTAATCCGACGGGTGCGGTAACAGTGACAGCTGTTTATTACAAACCGATTACTATTACTTATAAGGCAAACGGTTCAACGTTCACAACACAGACCTATGCTTATAACGGCACATTGGCCTTTCCTGCAAGCAATCCCGATGGCGCAACCTATAGTTGTACTGGCAAGACATTTGTCGGATGGGTTGGCGAAGCGAACAAAAACTATTCTCACGCTTCAACGGCTCCGACTTATGTTTCCGCAGGTGGTTCTGTTACCGAAGCGGCAACTTATTATGCCGTATTTGCGGATGCAGCGGGTGGAGATTATGTATATACGAAAGTAACAAGTATTAGTGCTGGTACTTACGTAATGGTTTCCGAAAAAACCGCAAGCACATACAGGTACATGCCAAACACAACCTCTTCTGGTTCAAATCCCCCATTAGGTAGCGGCATAACCATGTCTACAACCAATGGAGTAACTACGTTGACAAATTCTGTTACTGCTGCTATGTTGTGGGATTTTACATTAAAAAGCGGCTCGGTGTATTATATACGTCCTCACGGAAGCACCACAATCGGTTTGGGAACCACCAACTCGACAGGAGCAAATATCCGAATCTCAACTACATATGTGAATACGGAATGGACTATTGCTACATCTAATGATTATGGTTGGCAATTCAAAAACAATGCTTCCACGAATATGTATTTGGCAGTATATGCAGATGACTACTGGCGTAATTATAGTTCAAGTACAACAAACCAAAACGGAACATTCTATTTATTCAAGCAATCCGGTGGAACAACTTATTCTGCATATTCTACCACTTGCGCAGTCACTCATACCGTAAGTTCAGCGGTTAATCCGACAGGGAAAGCGACTGTGACGTTAGGAGCGACAAGTGTGGCAGAGGGCAGTACGACAACTGCAACTTATTCCGCCATCACAGCCGGATATGAGTTTGTTAACTGGACTATTTCCGGAACGGGGGCAACATTGAGTAGCACTACAGCCAACCCGACAACCATCACAATGGGTACAGGCGATGTGTCTGTGACGGCTAACTTGCAGTGCATCACGCCGAGCATATCTGTTCAACCTGCTGCAAGCACCACGTGTTTAGTCGGAGCGACTCCCTCATTAAGTGTAACCGCGGCGGCAGGTGGTGCCAGTCTGAGTTATCAATGGAAACAATGTGCGACGGTAGATGGTACATACGTTAACGTGGCAAATGGAGGTAATTCAAGCACATACTCACCATCAACGGCATCAGCAGGAACGACTTATTATAAGTGCGTTGTAACTAATGCAGCTGCAGGATGTAGCACTAACGAGACTTCGAACGCCGCTCAAGTTACGGTTAATGCGCCGTCGGGATGGAAATTTAAATATAGTGGAGATAGTTGGGAAGAACACACTATGAATGAATCAGCTGGTGTTGCTTCCTGTAGCATATCATTAGCTGCTGATTCACGTTTTGAGTTTGGCATAGATGATAATGGTGCAGCATTCTACAAAAATAACGGAACGATTATCACCACCACAAGCGGTTGGGTGTTCAATACGTCTGATGGTAACTGTCATATTCACACCGGTCCTGCCGGCACTTATACATTCGCTATCAATACGACAACGAAGGCTGTTACAGTAACTTATCCATCAGTTACTCACCCCAATGAGCATTATGTATATTTCAAGAACTCTGATGTATGGGGAACTGTTTACGGCTACTTAGCGAACTCAGGAAATGATAACAAAGCCGCGGCATGGCCCGGTTCGGTTATGTCTGCTACTACTACAATTTGTGGTGAGACATATCATTACGCGGCACTGAATGCCATGAGCGGCACTTACAATGTCATCATCTTTAACAATGGCAGCGGTGGCTATGGCAATCAGACAAGCGACTTGTCAGCGGACGGTTTGGGCAAATTCAACGCCAATACTGACGATACTTGGCATGATTTCAAATACACTATCACCTATGCCGGGAATGGCAATACGGGTGGTTCAATGACCAACGTCAGCAATATATGTATAGGAAGTAGTCAGACTTTGGCTGCTAACGCCTTTACTAAATCAGACCATACCTTTACCGGTTGGAAAGCCGACGTGGACGTGAAGATCGGAGGAAACACCGTGACGGCAGGAACGTTGATTGCAGATGCTGCAACCATTCAGAACATTCAGAGCAATATCACGCTGACTGCGCAATGGACACATGTGCCGGTAATTACAGTGAGCGAAGCCTCGCGCGCCTTTGGGGATAGAAAGGTGAATGGTGGTCCGTACACGATGACCTTTAATGTTGAAGGCTCTTATCTGAAGGGAAATATTAGTTTGGCAGTTAGCGGAGCGAACTCTGCGATGTTTGATGTAACACCGAAGACGCTGACAGCGAGCGAAGGAAGTGTAAGCTCGACGGAGATTACTGTTTCGTATTCTCCTACTGGAGCGGGTTCGCACTCTGCACAAGTAGATATTACCAGTACTGATGCAACGAGCAAGACGGTCGCATTAACAGGAACAGGTAAATGGGAAGTTATATGGAGTGTTAATGGTGTTGAGACACAGAGTCTTGTCGCGAATAGCACCAAGCCGACGCTGCCAAGTCCGAATCCCGGCAGTTGCGACCTGACAAGCACCACCTTTATAGGATGGGCGACCACTTCTTGGTCGGATAAGATTGGTGACGTAAGTGACAAGACTATTCATGCCGATAATTCGACGATGTCAAACATTACTGCTAATGGAACCAAGTTCTACGCTGTGTGGGCAAAGAGTAGCGGTGGAGGAAGTACAACATATACTTTTGGGTGGGAATCAGCGGATAATGAGACCCCATGGAACCTTAATAACTTTGATTTGAAAGGAAGTTATAGTACTTATAAAAGTGGAGGCTCTTATGCCGGTTCTACGCAGGGTAAGGAAACTTCTTATATAAAATACAGCAGCAAACTATCGCCGACTTCTATCTCGTGTAAATACACGAAGGCATCAAGTAATACTAATAGTAGCAGTAAATTTATTATTCAAACATCAACAGACGGTTCTTCTTGGACGGATAAAGCAACAGGCAAAACAATGAATAATGTAACTCAAGGTACTTTTGAAACATTGTCGTGGTCTGGCGAACTTACAGATGTTTATGTTAGAATTTACTATACAGGAACAAGTGCTGTCCGTGTTTTAGATGATGTTTCTATTACTGCCAGCTCAGCCGCTACTTATTCTGACTACATGACCACCTGCTGCGACATAAAGCCGGTTACAAGTCTGAATGTCAGCGGCACGACGGCCAATAGCGTAACACTGACATGGACGGCTCCGAGTCCTACGACAGGAATTGACCACTTGGAGTTACGCAATGCTTCGACACACGCAAAAGTTGGAAGTGATATAGCAGTTGGCACCACAACCGTTACGGTCTCCGAACTGACAGAGTGCACGGAGTATTCGTATTACGTAGCCTCCGTCGGTGCCACATGTGAAGTGTCTTCCTCCACCGTGGATGCACAGCCCTTCAGCGGAGCGAAGACGGTTACATACAACTATCACGACGGGACAGGCAGTCCGGAATCGTTTACTACTGCTTGTGGCAACCCTTCCACAACCCTCCCGACACCGACACGCGAGAACTACCGCTTTGACGGATGGTATGATGCAGCAACAAGTGGCAATCTTGTAGGTGCTGGCGGAGCAAGCTACACTCCCGCCGCCGATATCACCCTTCATGCCTACTGGACACGCGTATATACGGTGACTTACAACTATATGGGTGGCACAAGCTCTTGCTCGGATGCCACCACATACGCTGCCGGTGCTACAGTGACGGTCTGCGCAGCCCCGCCGACCAAGTCCGGCTCTTCATTCCAGGGCTGGCTCGGTGACAACGAAGTAGGCACCAAAACCGCAGGCTCCACGTTCACAATGCCTGCTGCTGATGTCACGCTCACTGCACAATGGCAAGACACTCCCTATACTTTGACACACAGCGGCAGCAACTATTCTAATACAGAAGAGAAGACGGATATCAAATCTGGCGACACTTCGCCGAGCGGTTTGACGCTTAATTATACGTGTACAGGCACCTATGGCTTTCCTGGTACGATTAGCATAACCGGTGGCGGAAAGGCTACATGGACTGCTGGAACAGACTACACATGGACGGTGGATGACAGCAAACAGGCTGCTGCACTCGTTATTGCCGAAACGATTATTTCTGCCAATGTGACAGTTTCCATCACCATGAAGACACGCTATGCGGTGACTTACAACTTCCCTGTAGGAAACATCTCCGGCGCGGCTGGCACGCTGGTTCATTACTTTGTGAACGATGAGGCGCAGACACTGAAGGAAGTGACGGGTGTCAGCTGTCTGGACTTCGACACGTTTGAAGGTTGGACTCCGTTGGCGGACACATTGCAGGGTGACCAAAAGGCTTTGAAGAATCCTGTATTGAGTGGTTCATACACGGCAACCGGCAGTATTAGTCTCTATGCGATGTACAGCCACAACGATGCAACGGCCACCGGATACAAGAAGATTACTTCGGGTGTCACCGCTGGAACGTATCTTATCGTAGCAGATGATTACGGGAAAGCATATAAGAGATGGAATACAAATTCCTATGGTGATACTGCGAATGTAACCGTTTCTTCCAGCACGATTTCAGCCCAGAAAAATGCCAGAGAGATTACCATATCGTTGGACGGTACTACTGGTAATTTCTATATGTATGATGCCGGAAAAGCTTCGGACGAATCCACTGACACCAAGTACTTGTCATATTCCGGTTCTTCTAATGGTTTATATCATAGTGCCACAAATAGTAGTGACAATCAGAAATGGAAACTAAACAACGATGGCATGATTGAGAGTATTGGTGTAAGCGGACGCGTATTGAAATATAACTCCAGCCAGCCTCGTTTTGCTTGTTATTCATCCGGGCAACAAGCTGTATATCTTTACAAGAAAGGTGGCAAGATATATAATTCTGTGCCGAATTGTGTGATGTACAACATTACCATTGCTGATACGGATGACGGAGAGGTGACAACCGTTCCGGCGGCAGGCACAAGTGTGGCGGCTGCAACATCGTTAGTGACGGTAAATGTAATCCCGAACAGTTGCAAGTACCTGTCTGCTTTGAAGTACAACGATGGTAGCAATGATTACGACATCAACATTTCCTCAACGCCTTACACTTTCATAATGCCGGAGGCAGATGTTACCGTTACTGCTACCTTCTCTGACAAGTCTGTCACATCTGTTGCTCCTCTTACTGACACTCACCGCATACTGGTGCAGAACACTGCTTTTGTCGGTGAGCGGATACGTGTCACCTACAACAGCGGCGAGACGGAAGACCTTGAATGGAATGATGCTACTCTGACATTCTCCGGATATAACATGTCAACGCTTGACACCTATACCGTGACAGTTTCATACGTCGGTACATGCGGCAGCGCAAGCACTACTTACAGCATAGAGGTCATGGACGGCATACCTGTAAGGTTCGTTGATGCAGGCGAGGCGACAACGGTCAAATACAACTTGGGCGATTTGGTCGATGTTGAATCACTCCTCGGACGTTATGCCGCAACATGTGACGGTTGGGACTTCGCTGGTTGGAGTGAAACATCGGTGGCTGACAATTCCACATCCTTCACTCCGATACGCAATTTTAATGCAAGTACGGCACGGACGTTATATGCAGTATATGCAGATACTACATCAACTTGGTTGTCCGCTTTTGATGAAACTGAATTAAAGTCAGGAGCTACTTATGTGATTGTAGCACCATATTCAGATTCAAAACATGTGGCATTAACTAACACAACAGCATCAACATCTTATCTCGCAGGCTCTGTATTAAGTACTGTTTGCGAAAGGATTATTGATGCAAACAATGATTACAGATATAAACTGACAGTGGCACCTAATGCTTCATGGAAATGGCAGTTATATTTAGAGGATGGCTACTGGCGTATCCGCAATATCTCTCTCAACAAATATCTGAAACTCAATAGTGATGGAACAATCTCGTTGACTAACTCTGTTGAAGATGAATTTACATTTGATCAAAACAATAATGACAGTCAACTATATCCAACATCGCGATATAGCAGTAAAATGTTGTCGTGGTATAATTCATCTAATTATTGGATGGCTTTCACCAGTGGTAGAGCATATTATTGTACTAATGTGAATACATTCTCTTCCAATCCTCCTTGTGCGCCGCGCAGTGTCATTTTCCACGGTAACGGCGGAACAGTGAGCGATGGCGAAAATGTGAGCAGTGACCTTGTTGTCACCGAGGCCAACCGTGGTGACGGCATCACCACGCCTGTTGCAACGATGGATGCTGCGGACTGCAACGGCAATGTCTGGCAGTTCGTCGGCTGGTTGGATTCTGAATTGGCCAGAACGCAGATTCCTGTTCTCACCACCGACCTGCTCAACGACGGCGGAGGCAACCAGCATCATGCTATCCATGCGGATGATGAAGAATACTATGCTGTCTATTCCAATACCGGCATGCCCGAAACCAAGTATGGTACAATCACGTTTACAAAGGACAATATAGGTCAGAACTATGTAAACAGCGAGCAAACCACTATCATGTCTGTAACCTCTATGGGTGACTATACATTCGGTTATGTGGATTTGGGACATCAGTCCAGCATTGGTATGCAGTTCGAGAGCGGACTCGGAGAACTGTACAACAAGACTTCATTGGGCAAAATCAACTCCATTAGTTTCACCAACTTTACTGCAGGTGGAATCAGCAACCTCCGCGTTTATGTAGGTGATGAAGAGAAAGCCACCACCCATCTGCTTGAGGCAGAGGAGATGCAGCATATTGACGGTTCTAACACATGGACATATTATCCTTCCGACAAGTATTCTTACCTCTACATCAAGGATAATTCGGGTTACGTCAATGTGCAGTCCATAAGCATTGACTTCGGTAAAGGCTCGGTAGTCTATGCTTCCGCTCCCGACTGCACCCTGCGCGTCACCTATAAGGCGGCTGGCGAGGAAGACCACGTAGTGGAGATAGGCGGCGACGACTCACACGACCTGCCCGCATACTATCCCGCATTGGGTTGCGATGACAAGGAGTTTATCGGTTGGGCTGAAGCGGGCATTGCCTCCTTGCAGCAGACCGCTCCGACTATCTATACCGCCGATGGTTCGCTGACCGGCGTAAGCGCACCCAAGACCCTCTATGCTGTCTATGCCTCACGCAACGGCGGCAAAGTGACAGGGTCGCACACTCTGACAGAGGATTTCGAGAGTTACTTAACCAATATGACCTATAGCAATACAGGGCTAACATTCAACAACGCAAACGGTCTGTCGTGGGTGATTGATTATGGAAATGTGACGAATACAGGAGCAACTTATTTTGGTGGAGGTTGCACAAAAGATGTAGTATTGTCACCATATCAGTGCTATATGAATTCTGGTAGTTCGTGTCATTTGCAGTCCAATTCTATAGTGAAAGATGTTATAGGTGTATCTGTTTGGGCAGGTAAGGGTGCAACTGATATAACTGGCACTTTATTATGGTCTGCAAATGGAGTAGTTTGGGAAGATAAGTACTTGGGAATAGGCACTTTAGTTTCATCATCAACAAAAGTATATAGAACAGAACAGACTTTTTCTGAACCAAAAGATTTGTATATAAAGTTACGCGCAACAGAGGTAACACCAACATCTGGTAAATATTTATATCTAAATGATATTGTCTTCACAATAGCCGACCGTACATATTATTACACCGACTACTCCACCACCTGCGAGACGGCAAGCGCGCCTGTGGCTCTGACGTGGGCGGAAGTAGCGGGCAGCACCATAGAGACAGGCACCGAGCCTGCCACATCGGCATTGGGCAACCTGTTCGTTCTGCCGACGCTGAGCAAGGACAACTACCGCTTTGACGGCTGGAAAGTCACCATCAACGGCGACCAGAAAGCCGATGTATATCTCGGCGGCGAGACTTTCCTCATCAACCACCCTGTCACCTTCACCGCACAGTGGACGGAAATATTCGAAGTGAGCGACCCTGCATACGGCGTAACCTCTTATAAGGATATTACTACCATGTCCGAGACATTTACCATGACAGTAAAGGGTACGCACAGCATCACCCCTGTAGTGGACGGACTGAGCGATGACACGCATTTCGCAGTGACCATCACCACCCCGGGTACCAATGACGGCGACGATACTGATTTCACCTACACGTTCACCTACACGCCTGATGCTTTCGGAACGGGTTCCGGTGCAGCCACTCATACTGCCACCTTCCGCTTCAAGGACGAAACATCGGGTGCGGTCAGCGAAGAGGTTACCATCCGTGGCCGCTCGCTGCCTGAAGAGTTTGTGATAGCAGTGAAGAACAACGACAAATGGTATGCGCTGCCGGGCGACCTGCAACACACCAGTGCACAACCCGCCATTGTGCCTGTGGAGATAATGGTGAACGACAATACGACGCCCACTGCAGCTCTTCTTGCCCCGCAGACGGCACTTTATAAGGCGGCAAACAGATATACGCCCGCTAACACCACCGCTCTGCGCTTCACTGTCACAGGCAGCAATTATTTGCAGGTGTCCGGCATAGAAGGCACGTACAACATGTGGCTGTCGAATACGGGCGGTACGGATGTCCAGGACTGGCAGTTGCATTCGACGGACTTCAACGCCTACGAACTGACCATTCCGAGCAACGCTTATCCGACCAAGAAGATGGGTATCTACAACGGCTCTTACATGGGCTATCACACCTCGCCCTCCAACAGCCAGATTTATCTGCTCCCTGTTGATGCTGAATATACTCCGCGTGAGGCGAAAGTGAAAGAGTGGGGCAGGTAAGCCGTTGTTGTGGAGGTGGCTACTACTGACATCGCCACTGTGAAGGCGCACATCGACAATGCCGCTCCGACATCGGCACTGACTCCGCAGCCCGTGAACGTGGCAACGATAGCCGGTGCAAAGAACCTGCTGGTCAATACGGTCGATGCCATCGACTTCTCCGCGCAGGAGGGACACAGCCTGTATCTTGACTGGTACAACTCGTCCAGTGAACTCATTGCCACTTCGCAGATTTCCGTTCCTCTGATTATAGCGGAGGACAAGACCATGTCAAGCATTGATGCCGCAAAGACCCATTGGGAGAAGAAAGAGGTGCATGTGCTTCCGGGCGTCAAACTCACTGCCGATGCCAATACGTATGCTTCGGGCACTGTGACGGTCAAGACGCTGGAGGTCTATCCGAACGCGACCCTCCATGTCAGTGCCGGCACACTGAACACCACCGACCTCAATCTGCGCTGCGGTTGGACTCGCGCCAATGGCAAGGACTATGATGTGGCACGTGTGTTCATCGACCCGGCGGCGGCACTGACCAAGACGCACGCGGCTATGCAGTATGACATCTTCGACAGCGAGGAGGGCAAGCACTACTATCCTCTTGCCGTTCCGTTCAGCACTCCTGTAAGTACGATTGACTATGCGGACGACTATCTGGCAGGATTCTCGACGTACGGCACGCATTATGTCATCAAAGACTACGACGGCGCATTGCGTGCGGAGAACGGTGTTATAGACGAGAACTGGAGGGTAATTGCGTCAGACGGCACGCTTCAACCCGGACGCGGCTATATCATCACGGCAGTCGCAGTCAAGGGGGAGGCACTGATCCGCATACCTCTGAGCTTTGACAATGCGTGGACATCAGCCGGTGAGAAAGCCACGGTTGAAGCTGTGACAAAGAACGTGGTACCCGTGGTTGCCCATGCAGGCGCCGCCTCTGCGGGCGAGAGTGCGAACAACCGGCGTCATGCGGGCTGGAACATCCTCGGCGTGCCGTTCATGTCGTGCTACACCGCAGGAACCGACATGTATGATGCCGATGCACTGATAAAAGGCAATATAGTTATTGTAGGTGGTTCAGAGGGTTTTGCCTATCAGAATACGAGTGTTCCCTACGTGAGTGTTCCGACGCATAACTTCGCAGAGTACATCCAGACCGACATAACCGATGCCAAGTTGCTTCCGGGCTGGAGCTTCTTCGTGCAAGTCGGAACAAGCGGCAATCTGACCTTCTTAGCCAATAACCAGCGTGAGGACAGCGATACGCCGCTTTATGCTCCGCAGCGTACCGACAAGGAGCATCTGACCGTTCGCGCTGCCCTTGTATTGGCAGGCAACGGCAGTACGGACAAGACGACCCTGATCATCAGCGACCACTACGAAGCCGCTACCTACGAAATAGGTGCGGACCTCGAGAAGATGTTCGGCAACGGCTATACCCTTGCCACCTACACGGTGATGGAAGACGACACCCGTCTTGTGTTCAACGCCCTTGCCATAGGAGACGTAGCCAACTCCGTACCTGTAGGCTTCCGCGCTCCTGATGCAGGCGAGTACACCTTTGCGTTGGACGACACCTACCCGGCGGACCGCTTTGAGCGTCTTGACCTGATAGACTACAAGGAGGGAACCCTGACCAACCTGCTGGAAAACAGTTACACGTTCACTACCGACCGCACGCAGGATGACACCCGCTTCGCTCTGAATGTCGTGCTGCGCCTCGAGCCGAAGATTCCGACCGCCACAAGCGATGTCACCGACACCGGCAGCAAGGTGGAGAAACGCATCGTGGACGGCTGTCTGACAATCATACGCAACGGCAGGATCTATGACGCCACCGGCAAACTAAAAGTTACTACCGCAGAATAACAAAAGAATAAGGAAACGAATATGAAAAACCATATGTCAAAACGTATTGCCTTAGCAACATTCATGGTGTTGTTCCTGTCTGTAACCATCAGTCTTGCCGGGTCGTGGCAAGGCGGCAGCCAAGCACCTTCGTATTCTTTTCATTCCACGTCTTGCATGACCGGCTCCGGCTCCCGTCTTCCTTCCGCCGCCATTGATGGCGTCAGGATGTCAGGCAGCAGTCCTTTGCCCCTGTCTTCGCGTGGCTATAGCCCGATGGAGGATGATCCTTTTGGAGGGGAGACTATCGGTGGTACCGAAAACCCGTTGCAGCCCGGTGCGCCGATAGGCAGTGGTTTGCTGCCGTTGCTGCTGATGGCGGCAGGTTATGCGCTGTGGATGAGACGGCGCACCGCCGGCAATTCAACCCGGAGCTGTACACACATGCCGGAACGTCCGGCGGAGTAGTGCTCTGTTTGGATTGCGGCATGGTGTCCGGGTCGCAAGACAAAGGATGATAAGATAATAAAAGTGTCCCCAAAACGGGTGACGCATAGAAAGAAAGTACGGCGTGGATACGCTGTGCTTTCTTTCTGTTAAGCACTATCTATCGCTTATCCTTAGGTTATATATCGGTTATCCTACGGAGAGAGTCGCTGACAGTATGCTCAAAAGCACCTGTCTTCAGCCTGTTAGAAGCGTTACTAACAGGTTTTACATGAAATGGTTGCTGAACAGGTTTTGTAAGAATAAACACTGTGGGGACAGTTCAGAATGCCTCGGCATAGGTACAGCCCTCGCGCCAGCGGGAGCAGCCGTAGCGGGTGTTCCCTCTGATAATGACACCCTTGCGGCAGACGGGACACGGCATCCCCGCCTTGTTCGTCTTCACCTCCCTGACCACATCGGAGGTCATCTGCTTCAACTCCTTCAGGAACTCCGCCGCCTCAAACTCGCCGCGCTCAATCTCGCGGAGCTTCTTCTCCCACCTGCCCGTCAGTTCGGCGGACTTCAGTAGCGGCGAGATGATGGTCTGAATGAGCCGTATGCCCGTTTCCGTGGCATGTATGGACTTGCGCTCGCGGACAATGTACTTGCGCTGGAACAGTTTCTCTATGATGGCGGCGCGCGTGGAAGGACGGCCTATCCCGTTCTCTTTCATCGCATCGCGCAAATCCTCGTCCTCCACCGTCTTTCCCGCTGTTTCCATTGCCCGCAGCAGAGTCGCTTCGGTATAGTACTTCGGGGGAGTGGTCGTCTTTTCCGCCAGTTCGGGTGTGTGCTCCCCGCTCTCGCCTTCCACAAAAGCGGGCAGAACCTTCACCGGTTCGGTGTTCTTGCCGTCTGACGATTCTTCTTCGTTGGAGTCGGCTGCCGTATCCTCCTGCTTGTCCGTTTCCGTCTTGTCCTTGCGGAACACCTCCCGCCATCCGGTGGAAAGAATCTCCTTGCCCGTCACCTTGAAAGGCACATCCTCCACTGCGCCCAATACGGTGGTCTGGCTGATTTCGCAGTCGGGATAGAAATTGGCTATGAAGCGCAATGCCACCAGGTCGTACACCTTCTTCTCGTCCGCATCCATCCGGTCGGGACGCTGCCCGGTGGGGATAATGGCGTGGTGGTCGGTCACTTTCTTGTTGTCGAACACTTTCTTGGTTTTCGGCAGGCTGCCCTTGCCGTTCTTTCCGTCCGCTTTCAACGCCAGCAGCGGTGCCGTCTGCGGGAAAAAGTCCTTTATGCCTTGGAGCGTGGCGGGAATTTTCGGGTACAGGTCCTCGCTCAGGAAGGTTGTGTCCACACGGGGATAGGTGGTGAGCCGTTTCTCGTAAAGCGACTGGATGAGCTGGAGCGTGCGTTCGGCGGTGAAGCCGTACTTCTTGTTGCACTCCACCTGCAGGCTTGTAAGGTCAAACAGACGGGGTGCGCTCTCCCTGCCTTTCTTCTTCTCCACCGAAGTGATGACGAAAGGCTTGCCCTGTATTTTATTGAGCCATTGCTGCCCCTCTTCGGGTGTCTTGATGGCATAGTCATCCTCTTCGGCGGGGAGTTGCGCAGAGAAAAGCGTGTCGCGGTACTTGGTCTTCAGTTCCCAGTAGGTTCTCGGGCGGAAACGCTCAATATCCGCCTGCCTTTTCACCACCAGCGCAAGGGTAGGAGTCTGCACCCGTCCGATAGACAGCACCTGCCTGTCGCGCCCGTAGCCTTCCGCATAGCGCAACGTATAGGCACGGGTGGCGTTCATGCCAAGCAGCCAGTCGCCTATGGCGCGCATCAGTCCGGCTTCATACAAGTGCTGGTATGCCGACTGGTCCTTGAGTTGCTGGAATCCTTCACGGATAGCCTCCTCCGTCAGGGAAGACACCCACAGACGTTTGACAGGCACCTTGCAGCCTGCCTTCTGATAGACCCACCGCTGAATCAGTTCTCCCTCCTGCCCGGCATCACCGCAGTTGATAACCTCCGTCGCCTGACTGATAAGACCCTTCAGTATGTTGAACTGCTTTTGTACTCTATCGTCCTTGTCCACGTGGATGGCAAATCGCTCGGGTATCATAGGCAGCGTGGATAGATTCCACCCCTTCCATTCGGACTTGTATTCGTCAGGGGCGAAGAGCCCGCAGAGATGTCCGAATGTCCAACTCACACAATAACCGTTGCCCTCCATAAAGCCGTCGTGTGAATGCGTTGCACCCACTACCGACGCTATGTACCGCCCTACGGAGGGTTTCTCGGCTATACAAAGTATCATTCGTTATCCTCTTTGGAAGAAACAGGGGAGGCTGACAATCCGGCAGGAGTGGCACGGAGAACGGCCATTATCTCCATGAGGAAGAACCAAACAACCGGCAGTATAAGCCCAAGCAGAATGCTCATCAGCAGTATCCTGGACATTTTGGGCGACACGCGCTTAGGACAGATGGTCGGACGCTCTATAATCTTGACCGGCATGGCATCCGATGCCAGCAGGAGCGAGTTCTCCTCCCTGCTCTCAACCAAGAAATTGTACTGCTTTTCTTTCGCATTCCTATTGCGCAGCATCTCCTGATAGCGTCTCTCCTGCTCCGGTGTGGCTTGCAGTCTGTTCGCATACACATCCCGTTGCTTGCGGATATTCTCGCGGGTCAGCAGCGTTGACTGGCGCGACTGCTCAATGGCGGAAAGCAGTTCGCGGCGTGTGTGCCCGGCCTGTTCCGTCTTGCTGTCCAGTTTGGGATTACCGGGCAAAGCCGTCTGCCGCAGTTTCTCGCAATCCAGCACCAATGAGTTGTAAAGCCGTACCAGTTCGGATATGGCCCCGTCGGATATACCCAGATTGGAGGGCAGCACCGTAAAGTCGTCACCCATCGCATTCAGCCGCTGCGCCATAAAGTCCAATACGGCAAGGTCGGCATCCAGCTGGGCTACGCGCTGCTCGTATAATTCGCTGTTCGTGCGGTAACTCTCGGCAGCAATATCCAAGTTGGCAATCCGATATGCCCGTTTGTATGCCTCCAGTTCCGCTTCGGTACTGTCCAGTTCCGCCGCCACTTCGGCAATGCGGTCTTTCAGGAAGATTTCCGTCTCCCTCGCCAGCACGTTCTTGTCGGATGCCGACTCGTGGTGGTAAATAGACAGCATGGCACTGATAACGTCCCGTATCAACTGTTCTTCGGATGTCGTGGCACTCAGGTGGATAATACGTGACTCGCGGGAATTGCGACTGACACTTATTCTCTCGCGGAAGTCCTGCACAGCCCATTCCGTGGTACGGTGGACAATACGGTATTTGCCGTCTTCCATCTTCCCGTCTGCCACAATCAGCATATCGCCCAAATGCGTCTTGAAAGGCTGACGCATATCCGCTATATGCGCTTCCGATTTCTTCCCGTTCTCATCCTTTATGCGCAGCGTGTATCCGTCTGCATCCGCTATCAAGGTGGCAAGCAGATTGGGACACTCGGCAGGAAATGTCAGCGTGAAAGGAAGTTCGGGATACAGGTTCTTCCACTGAAAGCCCGTACGCTGATAGTACAGCGTACGCAGATTCAGACGATCCACCACCTGCTCCATCAGCGAGGACGACCTCAATACCTCCACCTCGTCAACCGTTGTCTTCTCATCGCCGAAGCCCATCATGCCAATTAACTGGTCTTGCGTGTTCTGCTGCTGCGACCGGTTACGCAGCATTAGCGACGCGCTCACCTTATAAGACGAAGGAGTAAAACGGTAGATTACATATCCGAGCACGATACTCGCGGCAAGACACGCCGCATAGACGTACCACCGCCGTATAGACCAGTTGACCAGTTTCTTCAAATCATCCATATCCGTTGCTTTTTATTCGGTTAATGGCGAGAAGCCTTGTAGCGCGGGCTGACATAGACCACATCACCCTTTTGCAGATAGTAGCAGGGTGAGGAAAAGAGTTCGTCGGTCAACAGATTGACACGGTACTGCGTTACCTTTCCGTCAGCCTGCCGTTGTACCAGAACGTTGTCCCTTTTCGCGCTGGGCAGCATATCCCCCGCCAACCCCAAAGCCGCCAACAGCGTGACGGGTTTGTTGACAGTAAATGTCCCAGGGCGGCGCACCTCGCCCAATACGGTTATCCTCGCATTGCGTATATGCACCCTTGCCATCGGATTACGCAGATGTTGCGCTGCCGCCTTTTGCAGTTCCTGCTCGGCTTCCGTCTCGGACATCCCGGCCAGTTGCCTCCTGCCAAGCACCGGCAGCGTCACACTGCCGTCGCGGGCAACCACATAGTTGGTATCGCTGGCGTTGAACGGAGTGACAGTCTCCTGGTCATTGCCGTAAAAGACAATGCTCACAACATCATCCGGCTCAAGAACAAACCTCGGGGCATCGGGCACGCTGTACGTCCCGCTGCCTGACGCAGAAGCACTGAACAGCGTCATCTTGTCCACCGCGCAACCAGTCAGCAGGCATACTGCCGATGCACATACCAACAGACTATAATTGATTTTTCTCATACGTATGGTGTGCTAATTGTACGTTTATGTATTCAGGCGGCAAATGTACGGCTTTTTCTCCGTCCTTCCAAACTTATTCATCAACTCTGCGCTGGTAATGATAGTCAGAGAACTTCGTTTTCTTCTCTTTATCGACCCGCTGACGTCTGCCAGAGAAAAGTGAGAACAATTTGGAGGTTCGTGACGCGCCTATGCCCCTCCGCCACCATAGGAGCAGCAGCCAGCCGAAAAGCATACCTCCCAGATGCGCGAAGTGCGCCACATTGTCGCCCGGTATGGACGAAAAACCTTCCGCCAACTCAATCAGGGCATAGATAATCACCATCGTGCGCGCGCGAATAGGAATAGGAATGAAAAACAGGAACATCGGCACGTCCGGGAACAGCCACCCAAACGCGAACAGGATGCCGAACACCGCGCCACTGGCACCGATTGTCACCATTTGCGAAGCGTATGCCGCCACCTGCAATTCGGTGTACCTACCCAACAGCGCCTGCAACTGAATGGTCCATACCACTTCCTGAACAAGCGCCGCACCGAGTCCGCAAACAAGATAATAGAGCATGAACTTGCGCTCCCCCCATTCGCGCTCCAACGAGGGACCGAACATCAGCAGGGCGAACATATTGAAGAACAAGTGACGGAATCCTCCGTGCATAAACATATACGTCAGCGGCTGCCAGATATGAACACCCCGTGCAGACCAATAGTGAAGCCCCAAGACAGACGTGAGCATAATGCCATAACGCTGCAGGCACTCGTCCAACAGCCACATGACCAAATTTGCGAGAAGCAGATACCGCGTTATGCGGGGAAGATTGTTCAACATAATACCAAAATCAACAGGTTACTATATCACCATTCAAAAGCCGTGCCAAAAGTAATATAAAAGGCTGAATTGGACAAAAAGCAGTCTCGCAGGCAGATAAAATACGAAAAGAACACGAAAAAAGCGATTTTTTTTGCAAAATAGTTTGTTTGTCAAGAAAAAGGCTGTATCTTTGCCACCGAAAAAAGGAGGGAGTGTTCCTTATCCAAAATTAAACGTTTAATTTTAAAACTCTCAATTATGAACAAAGGTGAACTCGTTGCTGCTGTTGCAGCAAAAGCAGGCATGACGAAAGTTGATGCCACCAAGGCCGTTGAGGCTGCTATGGAAGCTGTTATCGAAGCTATGAAGAAAGGCGATAACGTTCAACTGATTGGTTTCGGAACTTTCTCTGTTGCAAAACGTGCAGCCCGCAAGGGTGTCAACCCCGCTACCGGTAAGGCTATCCAAATCGCTGCCAAGAAGGTCGTTAAGTTCAAAGCCGGTGCCAAAATGGCTCTCTAATTGAACCTCTGATAAATGCACGAGGCTGCCTGATTCAGTATATCGGGCAGCCTCATTTGTTTTCTAAAGCGGAATAACGGCTGCAAGTTTCGACAGTTATTGTTCTGAGGTGCCCCCATTTTATTGGACGGGGTTAGTAAATATTGTTGGCCGTATGCGTGTTCATCGACAAGTTGTTCATATAGGTCTGCCTGTATTGTACAGGACTCATGCGCAGACGCAGCTTGATACGGTCGTTGTTGTAA
>JAGCWE010000115.1 GCA_017962005.1 Paludibacteraceae bacterium
CATCGTCTTTCTTTACAGGCACCACCTGCAGCAGGTCGGTTATCGTATTCTCTGAAAGGCTCTTTTGCACCTCTTCGGCATTCGTCGGACGGGCGAATCCGAGGATGATGGAAGCGTCCTGTTCCGCCTTGGTCACTACCCACATCTCCGTCTTGCCCAGTTGCCGCACATCATCGTTGTCATGTGCTGTCGCGGCGGCTTGCTCGTCGTCAGGGTGTACCTGGACGCTGAGGTTGTCATTGGCGTCGATAATCTTGAACAGCAGGGGGAACAGCGAACCGTAGCGGTCATACACCTTGCCGCCCACCAGTTCGTCCATATAGATTTCCAGCACTTCGCCGATGCTGTTCCCTTTGAGGAAGCCGTTAGCAACCACCGACTGGTCATCGCCGTAGCCCGACAGCAGCCACGTCTCGCTGCCCCATACTTTGGGCTTCGTGATAGGATGAAAAAGAAGAGGGTATAACATTGTTTTGGATGTGTTGACAAAGCCTATTGGATGCCGCGCAGGTGTTTCTCCCAGTTCCATGCGGACAGCAGAATCTCCTCCACGGGGGTGTCCGCGCGCCAGCCGAGAACGCGGTTCGCCTTTTCGGGCGATGCCCATACTTGCTCGATGTCGCCTTCGCGGCGGCCGGTTATCTCGTATGGGATGCGCTGTCCCGTCACCTCAATGAATGTGCGGACTATCTCCAGTACCGACAATCCGCGTCCTGTACCCAGGTTGAACACTTCCACGCGCTCGGCGTCGGGATAGCTGTACTGTTCCGGTGCGGGGGTGGTCAGCATCCGCTCCACTGCCTTGACGTGGGCTTTTGCGAGGTCCATCACATAGATATAGTCGCGTATGCACGACCCGTCGGGTGTGTTGTAGTCATCGCCGAAGACGCGCAGTTTGTCCCGCAGCCCTGCCGCTGTCTGCGTCACAAAGGGCAGCAGGTTGTTGGGCACGCCGTTGGGCAGTTCGCCTATCTTGCCGCTCGGATGGGCTCCGATGGGGTTGAAATAGCGCAGGATGGTGGCGCGCAACGACTTGTCCGCCTTGGCGGCGGCATAGAGTATGTCCTCGTTCACCTGCTTGGTATGGCCGTAGGGCGACAGTGCTTTTTGGATGGGAGCCGTCTCGTCCACGGGCAGGTGGTCGGCATCCGGCTGGCCGTAAACGGTGCATGAGGACGAGAAGACGATGTGCCCCGTTCCTGACTCCCGCATCAGGTCCAGCACATTGAGCAGCGAGCCGATATTGTTGCGGTAGTACAGCAGCGGTTTCTCCACCGATTCGCCGACCGCCTTGCTTGCGGCGAAGTGAATGACGGCGTCAATGGGGGCGTACTTGCGGAACACCTCCCTGAGTGCAGTCTGGTCGAGGCAGTCCGCCTGCTCGAATGTCGGACGGCAGCCTGTGATGGCTTCGATGCCGTCCATCACCTCGCGGTTGGAGTTGCTCAGGTTATCCACTACGACCACATCGTAGCCGCTCTGTTGCAGGCACACTACGGTATGCGAACCGATATAGCCTGCGCCGCCTGTCACCAGTATTCGTTTCATAGTCAGAAAAGATGTTGCGGATATACGCCTTTCTTTATCAGTTGGTTGAGTTGCATGATGACTTGGTCGCGGTCCTCGGCATACGTCACGCCGAACCATTTGGACGGCGTGCTGAGCACCTTGCAGGTCGCCTTGCCCGAGCGGATGAGGTCGTTCACGAGGGTCGGGATGTAGAACTCCTTCTTCAGTTCCTGCCCGTAGGAGGTGAGGAACTGCTTGAAGGCTTCCTCTGTGTAGGTGAAGTAATCGGGCGTGAATCCCCACATGTTCATCGATACGGGGGTCTTCGGGTCCAGTTCGGTGTCTTCGCCTTCTTCGGTGAACACCACTTTGTTGCCCACTGCCTCAATCTGTGTGCGCTCCACCACGTCGGTCAGGTAGCCGTCCTTGTCGGTGGTGCAGACGCCTCGGCTCACGCTGCCGTTTGCGCTGAGCGTGTTGGCCACCTGATAGCCTACCATGCAGTATTTGCCTGTCTGCCCGTCGGCGTCCTGAAGGAAGCGTGCCAGCACGGCGAACGACTCCTTGCCGTAGAAGTCGTCGGCGTTAATCACGGCAAAAGGCTCGTTGATAAGGTCTTTGCCCATCAGCACGGCGTGGTTGGTTCCCCAGGGTTTGGTGCGGCTCGGGTTGTAGGTGTAGCCTGCCGGCACTTTGTCCACCGACTGGAAGCATACCTCGCAATTGACTTTTTGCTCGTACTTGGCAAGAACGACTTTCCGGAATTCCTTTTCAAAGTCTTTGCGGATGACAAAGACAATCTTGCCGAATCCGGCGCGCAGCGCGTCATATACGCTGTAGTCCATGATTGTCTCGCCGTTCGGTCCCAGGCCGTCAATCTGTTTCAGACCGCCGTAGCGGCTGCCCATTCCGGCAGCCAGTACAAATAGAGTAGGTTGCATAAATAAAATGGATTTTCAGTCTTTAATCACCGTCCCTTCCGCTTCGGGGTTGAGGAACGGCTTGACATAGAGCGGGATGTTTTTCTCCCGCAGGGGAGCGATGGTCTTGGGGTGGATGATTTGCGCGCCTTGTGCGAGAATCCGTTCCGTCTCGTCGTAGGTGAGATGCGGCAGCAGATGTGCGCTGCTGTCCCGCAGCGGGTCGGCGCTCATCACGCCGGGTACGTCTTTCCACAGCGTCACCGATTCGGCGTTGAGCAGGTTGGCGAGCAGGGCGGCGGTGTAGTCCGACCCTTCGCGGCCGAGTGTCGTGCGCATGCCGTCTGCTGTGCCGGCTATGAATCCCTGCGTCACATACACGTGCGCGGGATGGACCCTCATGTAGCTTTTCAGTTGCCGCAGCGTAAGGTCTGTATCGACGTTGGCTTGGCGGAACGCGTTGTCGGTCACCATTATCCGGGTGATGTCCATCCATTCGTTCGCTATGCCGCAGTGGTTCAGGTAGGCGCTCACTATCCGTGTCGATTGCAGTTCGCCTGTGCTGACCACTTGGTCGTACAGCATGTCAAAGCCCGTCAGGTCGTATCCGCACAGTGCGCGCGTCAGGCCTTCCAGTGCGTTGGTTGTCTTGCCCATGGCGGAGACGACGACCATCAGCCGGTCGTCTGTCTGCGCGATGATGCGTCCTATGTTACGGATGCCCTCCGCGTCTCGGACGGAAGCGCCGCCAAACTTAAAGACGCGCATGATGGGTCTGAAGATTAGCCATACGGATTGCCGTCACTGCGCCTTCCACGCCCTTGTTCCCCAGTTCGCCGCCGGCACGCTCACGCGCCTGTTCCTTGTCTGTCACGGTCAGGACGGAAAAGATGACGGGGGTCTTGCCCATCACGTTCAGGCGGGTCACGCCTTCCGTCACCGACTGGCATACGTAGTCGAAGTGGGGCGTGTCGCCCTTGACCACGCAGCCGATGACGATTATCGCGTCCACCTTGCCCATCAGCCGTGCTGCGGCGTACGTCAGTTCCACGGTGCCGGGAACGTGTACCACGCAGATATGGCTGTCAGGCACGCCGTTCTTGTGGAGCGTGTGCAGTGCGCCGTTCGACAGCTTGTAGGTGATGTCGGCGTTCCAGTCGGCTACCACGATGGCGTAGTGTTGCTCCGCCACAATCTCTTTGGCGGGCAGTTTGGTCACGTCGTATGATGACAGATTGGCTCTCACCGCTTATTCCTCCGTCAGTGCGATGTACTTTTCGATATCGGAAGCCTCGGTGGAGGTGGGATACTGCTTGCGGATGGTCTCGAACACCTTCTTCGCCTCTTTCTTGTCGCCGAGTTCAAGATATACGAGGCCTGCTTTCTTCAGGCTCATCGGGGCGACAATCTCGTTCTCCGAGTTGGCGGCGGAGCGGAAGGCGACGGCGGCTTTCTCCAGTTCGTCCATTTGCACGTAGGCGTCGCCGAGCAGTTGGCGGGCGGCGGGGTCGATGGTCATGTCGTCGGCGGAGAATTTCTTGAGGTACTTGGCGGCTTCCTCGTACTGGCCCAGCTGGTAGTGGCAGATGCCGGCGTACAGCGCGGCGAGTTCGCCTTCCTGGTAGCGGCTGTACTCGTCGGCTATCGCTTCGAAGCCCATGCATTCGGCGTCATCGCCAGCGAGGGCTTTCTGCCAGTCGCCTGCGGCGAAATAGACCACGGCCTTGGCGTTCTCGTTGCTGGCTTCGAGCGCTTTGGGTTGGATGATGTACTTGTTGATGGCGATGCAGCCCATTACCACGGCTGCTATGCCTACGATTATCCACGTGAGCATTGTGCTGTGCTCCTCAATCCATACACTGGTCGTGGACATTGCCTCTTCGACGTTCTCAAGATTCTGATCTTGTTTCTTGAATTCTTCTTTGTTTGCCATAATATGTTTTGTGTTTGTTGTTTCGGCTCTGTGGTTTGCACAAAAAGCGCGCAAAAGTACGATATTTATTCGGTCGATGCAACAATTTTGCAAAAAACGTTACATCGGGTCTGTATCGGGCTGTATGATAACGCCCTTGCAGGGGGGCGTGGAGGATAGTTGCCGCAGTATCTCGCGCACCATCTGTTTGGCTTTGCCCAGCGGCGCGTTGCGTTCGATGCGCAGTTGCAGTTGCCTCAGGTGCAGGCTCTGTATGCGGGTCACCGACGGTTGCATCACGGCGGAGCAGCGGTTGCCGAACGCGGCTGTCAGCCGTTGGCGCAGGGCCTCTGCGGCCTCTTCTGTGCGGCGCTCGTCGCGGTGCTTGAGGGTCAGCGTTATCAGGTGGACGAACGGCGGGAAGCGGAACTGCTCCCTTTCCTGTATCTGCCATCGGTAGAAGTCGTCCGTGTCGTGCCTGCCGAGGTAGTCGAATATGGGGTGTTTCGGGTCGAATGTCTGGATGATGACCTCGCCCTGCTGTCCTTTCCGGCCTGCCCTGCCTGCCACCTGCTCCAGCATCTGGAACGCGCGCTCGTAGCTGCGGAACGACGGCTGGTTGAACAGCGAGTCCGCTTGCAGCACGGCTACGAGGCTCACGTCGTCGAAGTGCAGTCCCTTGGTCACCATCTGCGTACCTATCAGGATGTCCACCTCGTGCTGCGAGAACGAGCGGATTATCTCTTGGTATGCGTCTTTCTTGCGTGTCGAGTCGAGGTCCATGCGTGCGGTCTTCGCCTCGGGGAATAGTTGTGCCACCTCGTCTTCCAGTCGTTCCGTGCCGAATCCGCGCACGCGTACTTCGCCGCCGCATTCGGGGCAGGCGGACAGCAGCGCGCTCTCGTACCCGCAGTAGTGGCATTGCATGTAACTCCCGCGTAGGTTGCGGTGTACGGTCAGGGCGACGTCGCAGTCCGGGCATTTCGGCACGCTCCCGCATTGCGTGCATTGCATGTACGGCGCGTAGCCCCGTCGGTTCTGGAACAGGATGACTTGCTTGCCTTTGCCCAGTTCCTCCCGTATCCTCTCCACCAGCGGGTCGCTCAGGTGTCCGTACATCTCTTTGCGGTGGTACTGCCGGTTCAGGTCGATGAGCGTGATGCGTGGCATCTGCAGCCCGGCAAAACGCTCTGTCATGCGGCTGATGCCGTATTTGCCGGTCTCGGCGTTGCGTTGTGTCTCGATGGCGGGGGTGGCTGTGCCGAGCAGCACGCGCGCGCCCGTCTGCGTGGCGAGCATGATGGCCACTGACCGTGCGTGGTAGCGCGGGGCGGGGTCTTGTTGCTTGTAGCTCGCCTCGTGTTCCTCGTCCACTATCACAAGTCCCAGATTGCGGAACGGCAGGAACACTGCCGACCTTGCCCCTACCACCAGTCGGCCCGGGCCGTGGTTCAGTACCTGCTTGTACACCTCGGCGCGTTTCGTGTCGCTCACACGCGAGTGATACACCGACATGCGCCCGCCGAACACGCGCTCCAGACGGTCGGTCAGTTGCGCGGTCAGGGCTATCTCCGGCACGAGGTACAGCACTTGCCTGCCTTCTTGCAGTTGCTCTTCTATCAGGTGGATGTACACCTCTGTCTTGCCCGACGATGTAACGCCGTGCAGCAGCACCACCTGCTTCTCCTGCCATTGTTGGCGTATCTCGTCTGTGCAGCGTGCCTGTTGGCTTGTGAGGGGGTAGGGGGGATGGGTCTCTGTGGCGGGCGTGTGGGCGCGTTTCGTGCGTCTTGAGGGCGCGTCGAAGGAGAACTGGCGGTCAAGTGTCTTGTTCGGCAGGGCGGCGGCGAGCACGTCGCCTATCGGGCACAGGTAGTAGTCGCTCATCCATTGCCACAAGCGCAGTTGCTCTTCCGTCACGGCGGGTGCCGTGTCCAGGACGGCAGTCAGTTCCCGTACCTTCTCCGCCTCGACCGATGAGGGTAGGTCGTCCCGTCTGCGGTACACGATGCCCGACACCTCTTTCTTGCCCAGTGGCACAACGACGCGTGCGCCGGTGACGGCGGCGCTTGCCCATTCGTCAGGCACACGGTACGTGTACGTGTCCTGGATGGCGAGGGGCAGTATGACATCCGCATAAACAGGCATGGTTTTCTTCGCTTTCTGGCTTGCTGGTAGCCGTATTTCTTATGTGGTTCTTATGTGATTCTTATGTTATTCTTATGTGATTCCGCTTTCCCTGCTCTAAGAACGCCGCAAAGGTACGGCATTATTGCCGATAATGCAAGCCTGATTGCCCATCATAATCCGGCGGAAAAAGTATGGTGTTATTTTCATCTAATGAGTGTTGATTTGTGACATTTAATTGTATAAATGTCGCTTTTTGTTGTGTGTGCCGGAAAAACGATGTTATTTTGCAGTCGAAAAAGGAAATTTAACATTTTATGGTATGAAAAAGTCGCCCTCTTATGAGACATTGATACAGGCGGTCAGCCGTTCTGGAGTCCTCGTGAAAAAGGACATCCATGGGTTTGCCGTTCGTGGTGTGGATCTTACGTTCCCGCATCTCGTCATTACGCTGTGCACGCAGGGAAGTGCCCGTTCTAAGTATGACCTGCAGGAAATGACACAGCAGAAGAACGGGGTGGGAATCGTTATGCCGGGGCATATTTTGCACCCGATGGACTGCACGGACGACTACTGTTATACCAGTATTGCGGTTTCGCTGGATATGATAAAGGAACTCACGTTGAGTGCCTTCAGCCATGACTACGAGAAGTTCCACTATACGCCGGTGTGTCAGGTCACGGATGAGCAGATGCGGCAGCTTCTCGACGTTACCGACTTGCTTGCCGATGTTGCGGGGCAGGACGAGACGGTGCTGAAGCGGAGGAGGCAGATGTTGCTCTCTGTGCTGGCGGTCGGATACGAGTTCCTCAATGTGTACCGCGAGGAGTTGGACGGACAGTGGGCGGGAAACCGCTATGTCGAGTTGTTCAACCGTTTCAGGATGCTTGTGTCGCTGCACTACAGGGAGTCACGCGAAGTCAAATACTATGCCGCGCTGCTGAACCTCACGCCGAAGCACTTTACGCGCATCATACGCTTGATGACAAAGGGTGTGTCGCCTGGTGACTGGATTGACCAGTATGTCATCGCCCAGGCGAAACGGATGATTGAGATACATCCGGACCTCAACATCCAGGAGATTGCCTACAAACTCGGATTCGGCGAGCCCACTATCTTCCACCACTACTACAAGCGCGTCACAGGAACAACCCCGCTGCGCTACAAGCAGTACATCAGGAAGAAGCTCCAGGAGGAAAAGCAGGCAGCCAAAAAACAGGCAGCCAAAAAGTAGTCACCCGAAACCTGTCACCCGAAAGCCCGCCTCCGCAAAGTAGTTATCAGAAAGCCGGCCTTCGGAAGCAGTCACCCCCAAAAAAGCAGGCATCCGCAGCTGCGGATGCCTGCTTTTTTGGGGGTGACTGCTTCCGAAG
>JAGCWE010000116.1 GCA_017962005.1 Paludibacteraceae bacterium
GCAGCACGGAGATAGCCGTTGTAGGGTGGCTGTGCCTCGAAACGCGTAGGTTGCGAGAGCAGCGGATTGAAGGACACTCCGGGCGTTACGGGCGATGTATAGTCGGAGTACTCGACCGGAGTCGGGTCGATAGTAGTCTCCATCACCGCCGGCTTGGTCGAAATCTTTCCCGCCGCCTGAATGACCGGCTGAAAATCCCGCTCCACGGTCACACTGCGGTGCAGCACACTGTCGTTTTGGGAAAAGGCGCTGAGGCTTGCCGTTAAAACGATCGAGATGACGAGACCTCGAGATATCGAGTTATCACCAATCTTCAATCTCCAATCTTCAATCTTCAATCTCATATGACTCCTCCTTGTTTACGGGTTTTTCTAAGTTGTCCAGTGTCTCGAGCCGTTTGCTGATGAGCGACGCGATATCGTCCTTCGCCACATAGTTCTGCTGGAGTACCAACAGGTACTGCCGTGCCTGGAAGTACTCGCCGCGATCACGGTTGATGTCGCTGAGCAGGATGAGCGCGCGCGCCAGCCAATACTGCTGCGTGGTGTTCATCCGCGTGAACTCCATCACTTGCTCTTCGGCGGTGTCGAGGTCCTTGAGCTCGTAATAGCTCTGCGCCAACAGGTACTTGGCTTCGGCACCTTGCGCGGTGCGCACTTCGTTGGCGAGCATCTTGAGGTCCGGTTGTGCCTTGCGCCATTGGTTCATCGCCACATACGCCTTGGCTCGTCCATAGAGCGCCTCCGCCTTGGTCTCATCGCTCACCGGCGTGTCGCTGAGGATCTGGTCCGCTATGTCGATAGCCGCCTGATGCCGTCCGAGCGCCTGGCTGCAACGCAGGATACCGAGTCTGGCCACGGTCGCATTCTCACGCGTGGAAGCCAACGCATGCATCCGGTAGAAGCCGTCGAGCGCACACGAGTAGTCGCCTTTGTCGTAACATATCTCCGCCACACGCATCGCCGCTTCCTCCTGATAAGGGTTCGCCGCCATCTCCGCCAGCACCACATACTGACCCAGCGCCTCGGTCGTCTTGCCCAAGCGGTAATACGAATCCGCCAGGTAATAGCGCGCCGAAGTGCAATAGCGTCCGCCGGCACAGTACTGCGCGATATAATTGTTCAGCGAGACGGTCGCTTTCTGGTACGACGCCTGCATATACTGCATCTCGGCTGCGGCATACAGGAGCGAGTCCTCCGCCGTGGACACGGTCATGTTCATCTTAGCGAGGTTCTTGGTGAAAGCCAGGTACTCATCCACATTGCCCTGCTCCACATACAACGCCTGCAGTGCCTCCAAGGCCGTATACGCCTCTTCGGTAGCCGGATACTTCTCAATGGTCTTTTTGTATGCGGCAATAGCCTGGTCGTTCTGCCCGAGGTTGCGGTACAGCATCGCACGCTCCAGCGAAGCTTTGCGGGCCAGGTTCGAGTGCGGGTAGTTATTGAGCAACTGTTCGTAGGTCACTATCGCACCCCGTTCATCGTCCTGCTGCAAGTGCGCACGGGCTATCTCATACACGCCGTCGTCGGCATAGTCGGACTTGGGATAACGCTTTACCAGTTCGCGCAGTACATTGATTTTCTCCGCGTACTTATGCTGCAGTCCCAGGGCGTAGCCGCGTTGGAACAGGGCATAGTCTGCACCCGAAGCCTGCAGATTGCTCACCTGCGAATAATAGGTGATGGCCTGCTGGAACTGACGGTTGTTGAAATAGCAGTCTCCGATTCGGTTCAGCGCATCCGCGTAGGTCGGTTCGGTGGCCAACGCCGCATCGATATAAGTCGAGAACGCATTGCGGGCCTTGTCATACTCTTTCTGCGAGAAGAAGCAATAGCCCTGCAGGTACCGCGCGATCACATAGTTGGACGACTGCTTCACATCCCTGCGCGCGAAGAACTTGTTCAGGTCCTGCTCGCAGGCCATGTAGTTGCGCAAGCGGTAGTTGGCCTCCGCACGCACATAGTAAGCCTCCGTCGTATATTTGTCCGACTCGCTCGCGTGACTGATCACCTCGCTCGCCCAATCGGCCGATTGCTGCATCTTGCCTTGCAGGAAATGGTCTGCGCTCAATTGATAACGCAGGTACTGCTTGGTCTCACGCATCTTGGGCGAGGGATTGGGTATCGAATCGAGCGTGTTGATGGCAGCGGCGTAGTTCTTGCTCTGCATCAGCGCATCGCTCAGCAAACGGTATATGTTGGCCTCGTATTTGGAGTCCGGGAACCGCCGCAAGAAATCGTTGAACGCCCGCACTGACTCGCCTAACGCACTGGAACTCTGATAGGTACAGAGCGTGTAGTTATAGCTGGCCTCTTCGGTCACTTCGGGCGTCAGACCGTATCCGGCTGCAGCCTGGTAGGACAGCATGGCCTGTTCAGGTTGCTTGAGCTTGACATAGGCGTGACCCATCGTCAGACAGGTGGCCTCGGACAGTGTATCTTTCTCCTGCTTCACCTGTTTGAACGACTTGATGGCCTCTTCGTAGTCACCCAATCGGTACTGCGCCGAACCGAGCATGTACATGTCGTTGCGCACCGGCTCTAACTTCTGCTCATTGGCGGAAGCCTGATAGCGCTGCAAGTGCTCCACGGCCTGCGCATAGTCCTCCTTCATGTAGTACATCTCGCCTAACACACGGTGCAGCTCGCCGTTATTGGGACTGTCCGGGTGCTCCCTAAGCAGGGTGTTCGCACGCGTCTCCACTTCCTCGTAATTGCCCTGCGCGTAGTACAGCTGTACCAGATAATAGGGCACGGTCTTCGAGTAGGCAGGCTCGTTCTCGAGTCGGAGAAAAGCAGGCAAGGCCTTGTCGTACTTCTCCTGCTTGTACATGCAGTAGGCGTAGTAATAGGTCGCGCGCGTCGCATAACGGCTGTCACCCTTACTCAGTTGCCCGAAATAGATAGATGCCCGTTGGTACTCCTGCATCATCAGGTAGGCGTATCCGCGGTAGAATGAATAGTCGGTCTGGTGCTGCTTGGTCAGCGCCTGTACTTCTATCGGTTCGAGGATCTTGAGACCCTGTTTGTAATGGCCTTTCTCCACCTGCAGCACACCTTGCATGAACTTGACCTCATCGGCAAAAGTGGTGTAGGGGAAGGCCTCGAGATAGGTCTTGAGGTCCCGCTGCAACAGCTTGTCACGCCCGTCGAAACGCGCGGACAGCTCGTTGTAGCGCTGTTCCATCTCCGTCGTCTGGGCATAGAGAGGAGAGCCTGGAATACAGAGTACAGAATACAGACCTAATATGATGAGAAGTCTTCTCATTAAATTTTTAATTTTTAATTCTTAATTTTTAATTAAAAGTTAGCGCGCTAACTTGATTTCATTCCACATCTCGAGCAGCATCTCCTGGCTCTCGCCGGCATCGTGCATGAGGGCACAACGGTCGATAATGCTCTTGTCGGCATAGTAAACGGGGTTGAGGTGCAGTTTGTGCGGGTCGAGCCACTCGCCGTCCACTTCTATCGGGTCCTCGCCGAAGAAATAGCTGGCGTCCACGGTCTCCGGCCACTCTTCCGCGTCGTTCTGAGCCTCCAGAATCACCTCGGCTGCTTTCTCACCGCCGGCGCAGGATACATAGCCTATCTCGTCCATGTTAGCCAGCGCATTGTCCGCACGGCACATATAGTCGATGAAATAGGTAGCAGCCTTCACATTCTTGGCATATTTGGGTATCACCCAACCGTCGAACCATACATTCGAGCCCTCTTGCGGCACGATATAATCGAGCATCACGCCCATCTCGGCAGCCTCTTCGATAGCGAACTGCGCATCGCCGGACCAGCTCAGGTTAAGCCATGCTTTGCCTTTGGTCATCTCCTCCTTACCGAAATCCACTTCCCATCCGCAGATCTGCTTCTTGGCCTCTAACAGGATCTCCTTCACCTTGGCCACACGGGCACGGCTGATGTTGCGCACCAACTCGTCGCGGTTCACCAGACCTTTCTCGATATCGTCGGCATAAGCATAGAGCACGAGTACCGAATAGACATCGCGGAACGCATCTTTCATCAGGATGCGGTTTTCGAACTTAGGATTGAGGATAGCGCCCCAACTAACCAGGTCCTCACGATTAACAAACTGCGGGTTGAAGATGAAACCCGTGGTGCCCCACATGTATCCCACCGTGTAGTCGCTCACTTGCAAGGCGGCGTTCGGTGCCATCTGCTGGAACTTGTTGAGCACAAACGGCGAGATGTTGTCGAAATACCAAATCGAATCGGGAATCAGGTCCTTCTGAATGGGCAGGATGAGTTCTTTCTTCAGCATCCGCTCGATGATGTACTCCGACGGGCAGAACACATCGTAGTCCTCGTGACCCACTTCGATCTTCGTCAAAGCGGTCTCGTTGATGTCGAAGGTCTCGTAAACCAACTGTACTTTTTCGCCCGTTTGGTCGAAATACCACTGCTCAAAATTGGCCTTGACATCCTCGTCAATATAGTCGGCCCAGTTAAGCACTTTCAGCTGATGTGCGCGGTCTACGCGGTTACACGAACTGAACACAATGGCTGCAATAGCCAGCACGGAGAGAAGAATCTTTTTCATAATTTTAATCTTTCTGATGTTTATTATTGCGAATATTGATAACTATCAAAGCCACTAACATCACCAGCAGGATGAGGGTGAACAGCGGACGCAGGTGCGGAGTCAAACCGCCTTTGCGCGCGTCCGAGTAGATGAAGGTGCTCAGCGTCTCCAGTCCGCCGCTGCCTTTGGTGAAGAATGTCACGCCGAAGTCGTCCACACTCAGCGTCAGCGCCAGGATGAATCCCGACAGCATACCCGGCCATAACTCCGGCAGCATGACCATTCGTAGAGCCTGCGCAGGCGTAGCGCCCAAGTCCAACGCCGCTTCGTAGGTGTTCGGGTTCATACGGCTCAGACGAGGCAGCACACTCAGTACCACATACGGCGTACAGAACACTACATGCGCGATGCACACCGTCGCCAGGCCCTGACTCATGCCCAAAGCTACGAACAGCAGGAACAGCGATATACCCGTGATGATGTCGGGATTGATCATCGGTACCGAGTTGAGCAGGCTGACCATCTTGCGGCTCCGGGCACGCATGTTGTAGATGCCGATAGCGGCCAAGGTACCGAGGATAGTGGACACCACCGCGGCTATCAAGGCAATGACTATCGTGTACCAGATAGCGCTGTTCAGACCCGCGTCCGCCTTACCCGTGAACAGGTTCACATACAGGTCCATGGAGAAGCCTGTCCAGTTACCGAGTATCTTGCTCTTGGTGAACGAGAACACGGCTATCAACGCTATCGGCGCATATAGAACAAGCAGCAACAGCCATAGGTACAGCTGCGAACCGTAGTGACGGCGGTTGCCCATCCGTTTGCGGCGAAGTATCTCCTGTTCTACGGGCGTCAGCAGCTTCTCCTTGCGGCGGCTGTAGATGATGTAACCGCCGTACGCAGCCGTGCCTGCCAACAGCAGACCTGCAAACAGCCACCATATCCAGCCGCTACCCCGTTTCTTGGCTGCCGTATGCGACACCACATACTCCTCAAAGGTCTTGTATGCGTTCGCCACCAACACCCGTTGCCCGCGGTTCTTGATCTCCTTGTTGCTCCGCCAAACGGTCCACGCCACCTCCGCCTCATCCGTGTAGCTGTAGATGCTGTCAAACCGCTCAGCCAATCTTGGCTGATCCTCGCTTGCAAACACGAAGTCCAAGGCCTCTATGTCCCGTAACCCGTAACC
>JAGCWE010000117.1 GCA_017962005.1 Paludibacteraceae bacterium
GATGGTCTTTGTCCACATACGGCTCCCAGCAGAACTCATCGATAGCCGTCAGGTAGTCACGCATACATTGTCCGCTATAGTCGCCGGAAATCTCTTCGTTCCATGCCTTGCCGAAACCGGGCAGACCCCGTCTATTCGGTGCCACGATGATATAATCGCCGGCAGACATCATCATGAAGTTCCAGCGATAGGACCAGAATTGACTCACGGGACTTTGCGGACCACCTTCGCAATAAAGGATGGCCGGATATTTTTTCTTCGGGTCGAAATGCGGTGGGTAGATGATCCATGTCAGCATCTGTTTGCCGTCGGTAGTCTTTTGCCAGCGAGGCACAACGGTGGAACGCTCAATCTGGTCGTAGATATTGTCATTCTCGTGGGTCAGTTGGGCTAACAACTGATTGAATGTGTCAAACGGCTGGTCGTAATAAACCTCCGTGTGGGCGTATTGTTCTTGGTTCTTACGCAGCCATTCACGGATATCGAGGTGATAAATCTCGTTCGCCTGGCGCATAGAGTGCCCGAGCAGATACGCCTGGTAATCCTGTATGTCGCCAAGACCCAAATCCCATTGCCCGTCAGTCAGCTTGGCAATATGTCCTTCCAAGTCCACACGGTAGAGCTGCTCCGTGGCATGCCAGCAGGCGGTAAACACCAGCGACGCGTCGTCCAGCCATGCGAACTCATCGACATTCGAATCCAGCGCCTTGCTCACAAAACGCCTCTCACCTGTCTTTGTATTCATCACCATCAGGCGGTTCTCGTCGCTCTCGTAGCCATCACGCTCCATCGACTGCCATGCTATCCATTTGCCGTCAGGCGAATAGCTCGGATTGGTGTCATAGCCCTTGATGTCCTCGCATATGTTCGTGTGCTCGCGCGTGCGTACAATATATAAATATATATCGCTATTGGTTGAAACGGCATACTCGAGTCCCGTTTTCTTTCGGCAGGTGTACGCTATCTCTTCGTTGTTGGGGTTCCACGCCAGCTGTTCGATACCGCCGAAAGGCTTCATCGGGCACTCGAAAACGGTGCCTTCCAGTATGTTCACGCCTTCGCCGATCTTGGCGGATTTGATACGCTCGCCTTCGCCGTACCATGTCAGTTCCAGCGGGCATACGAAGGGCTGCGGAGCGGTCTCGGTCCACTCATCCCAATGTTTGTACATCAGGTCCTCGCATATGCGTCCGGACGCCAAGGGCAGGTCAGGATACTTGTCGGCTGTGGTAGGAACGGTCTTGACCTGTTTGATCAAAATCACCCGGTCGCGCATTGGGGAGAGTAGGAAACCTTCGATGTCGTCTGCGCCTTCCACTTTCACTTCCTCGCCGTCACGACGCAGGTACAACTGTCCTCCGCGCATATACGCCAGCCAGCCACTACAGCCGAACCACGCCGGTTCATAGCCCACGAACTCATCAGCGACCTTCATGTCGTCAAAAGGATTGCATACACGAATCCAACTCGTCGAGCGGTTTTCTTCTACGCTGTAATAGCTGACGGTGTAAGCCAGCAAGCCTGTCTCGATGTCGCTTTTTACGCTACCGATACGGCCCATCGCCCAGAGTCCTTCCGGCGTCAAACGACCGCCTTCGATCGTGATTTGCGGCTTCGTGACAGGAGCCTTACCCTCGTCTGCTTTTTGGCAACTAACGCCAACTAAAGCCAGTAGTGCCATGATAAAAAATCGTATTTGTTTCATTGTCTTTAAGAAAAATCGTGCAAATTTACACTTTTTTTTGCATATGTGCAAATATTTTTGTAATTTTGTGCCAAATTTGAAAGTATCATGAAAATTCAATTCTTAGGAGCGACGCGTGAAGTGACAGGCAGCAAGCATCTGATCACAACCGATTCGGGGCATACGATCCTCTTGGATTGCGGTATGTATCAAGGTAAAGGCATGGAGACGGATGCGGCGAACCGCGACTTGGGTTTCGACCCCAAAACGCTCGATTGTGTGGTCTTGAGCCATGCGCATATCGACCATTCGGGCCTGATCCCTTATATCGTCAAGATGGGTTTCACGGGCGATATATATTGTACGCCTGCTACGCGTGACCTGTGTGCTCTCATGCTTACAGACACGGCTTTCATTCAGGAGCAGGATGTGCGTATGTACAATAAGAAGATCGATCGGCAGAATCCGCATAAGGAGAAAGGCAAGAAGTATTTTGTGGAGCCGCTGTACAACCAGAACGATGTCAATCGGGCGATGAAGCATTTCGTCACATATAGTTATGACCGCCGTTTCCGCCTCTTCTACGATGTGCTGCTCACTTTCACCAATTCCGGCCATATGCTCGGCGGAGCCATCTGCTCGCTGGAGATATATGAGAAGCCCACCCCCAACCCCTCCCTAAAAGGAGGGGAGAAAAATTTCCCTTTAGGGGAGGAGGAAGGAGAGGCTAAAGTGTGGAAACGCGTGACCTACACGGGAGATATAGGCCGTCCGCACAGTCATATACTGCCTTCGCCGCAACTCTTCCCACAGTGTGACTATCTCATTTGCGAATCGACCTACGGCGACCGGCTCCACGACGAAGAACTCGTGACGGAAGAAATGCTACTCGGCGTTGTGGAGGACACCTGCGTCTATCGCAAAGGACAGTTGCTGATACCTTCTTTCTCTGTCGGCAGAACGCAAGAGATAGTCTATGTGCTTAACCAACTCTACAACGACGGACGACTGCCGCAGATACCCGTTTATGTGGACTCGCCTATGTCCACCAACGCCACGCAGATCTTCCGCATGTATCCGGATATACTGTCCGACGAAGTGCGCGACACGATGCAGTTCGATCCGGATCCCTTCGGTTTCAATACGCTCCGGTACATTACCGACATACGCGAGTCGAAAGCCCTCAATCATAAGGACGAACCCTGCATTATCATCTCTGCTTCGGGCATGTTGGAAGCCGGACGCATCAAGCATCATGTGGCGAACCATATATCCGACCCAAGGTGTACGATTCTTATCGTGGGATATTGCGAACCGACCACTTTAGGTGCGCGTATCCAACAGCCAGGACTCCAATGGATATCCATCTTCGGTTTGGACCGCCGCATCAAAGCGCAGATAACGAAGATAGAAGGCTTCTCCGGCCACGGCGACTACAAGGAGATGATCGACTACCTGACGCGCAGCCTGCAGGTGGAAGGTGTCAAACGGACCTTCGTGGTCCATGGTGACGAAGCTGCTACCGAGGCCTACAAAGGACATCTTCATGATGCCGGTTTCCGCAATATATCAATCCCCGAAAAAGGCGAAACAGTAGAACTCTGATAACTGAATACTGAAAACTTATTGCTTATGAAAATAGCTATTTTAGGTTATGGCAATATAGGCCGTGCCGCAGAAGAGGCGGTCAAAGCCGCTCCTGATATGGAACTCGCAGGAGTATTCCATCATAATGATTGTTTGGACTGCATCGATGCCGACGCCGTACTCGTTTGCACGCCGACGCGCGAAGTGCAGAAGTTCGCCACGCTCCTTGCTGCGCGAGGAATCTGTACTGTGGATAGTTTCGATATTCACGGTCAGATTTGGGATTTAAGGACCAATCTCGATGCCGTATGTCAGGCGCATCAGGCGGTCAGCATCCTCTCCGCCGGTTGGGACCCGGGAAGCGACAGTATGATTCGTGCTCTGTTGCAGGCACTGGCGCCTAACGGATTGACCTACACAAATTTTGGTCCGGGCCGTTCGATGGGTCACACCGTCGCAGCCAAAGCCATCAAGGGTGTCAAGAACGCGCTTTCCATGACTATCCCGTTGGGCACGGGTATCCATCGCCGGATGGTGTATGTCGAACTCGAACCCGGAGCGGATTTCAAGACCGTGGAAGCAGCACTCTTGGCGGATGACTATTTCGCGCATGACGAGACGCATGTCATTCCCGTCGAAAGTGTCGAGGCTCTCAATAATGTCGCTCACGGTGTCAATCTCGTGCGGAACGGCGTGTCTGGAACGACTCACAATCAGCGTTTTGAGTTCAATATGGCCATTAACAACCCTGCTTTGACAGGTCAGGTCATGGTCAGCTGTGCCCGTGCCGCCCTTCGGATGAAATCGCGTGGCGAGTTCGGCGCCAGGACCATGATTGAACTCCGTCCAATCGACCTCCTCCCGGGTACCACAGAACAACTGGTTCGTGCTTTAGTCTAAAAACTGAAAAACAGATAACTGAATGCTTGAATATATCGATCGCAGCGGTTCCGACTGCTATAAATGGGATTCGGACGAGGCACAAGGCTGTTTGCCTTTGTGGGTGGCAGATATGGATTTTGCGGCGGCGCAACCTATTCGTGACGCGATGCAACGCCGTTTGGATCACGGTGTTTTCGGCTATTCGATCGTGCCGCAGGCCAATTACGATGCGGTAGCTTCGTGGTTCGAACGCCGGCACGGATGGAAGGGAATCCGTTGTGACAATCTCCTCTATACGACTGCGGTCGTGCCTGCTATTTCTGCCATCTTGGCTGCTTTGAAGGAACGAAAAGCCAAGAGCCAGGAGCTAGGTCAGACCTGTAATAGCCAATTGAAGGTCTTGACCTTCACTCCCGCCTACAACTGCTTCTTCTCGTGTATTGAGAATATGGGCTGTGAACTTGTTCCTTCGGCGCTGGTGTTGCGCAACAACCGCTTTGAGATCGACTTCGATGATGTGGAGCGCAAGGCACAGCAGGCGGATGTCTTTCTCCTCTGCAACCCTCATAACCCCACAGGTCGCGTATGGAGTAGGGAGGAGCTGGAGCGCCTGGCGGATATCATGCGGCGTGAACATCTCTTTGTTCTCTCCGACGAGATTCATTGTGAGTTTGCTTTCCCCGGACACCCTTACACACCTTTCGCCAATATCGTCATCAACGATACGGATTTCTGTGTCTGCACATCGGCGAGCAAATCTTTTAACTTGGCCGGACTGCTCTGCGCGAATATCTTCGTGCCTAACAAGGAACTGTTCGAACAGATCAACCACGCGCTGGAGATTCACGAAGTGAACGGACTCAATCCTTTTGGCCTCGTCGCACAGGTCGCCGCCTATAACGAGTCGGAGGCTTGGCTCGACGAACTGAACGAGTATATCTATGCCAATTTCTGTTTCCTCCGTGATTTTCTCCATGAGCATTTGCCTCTGTTGCAGCTCCATGAGACGGAAGGCACCTACCTCGCTTGGGTCAATATATCGGCGCTCAACGTTTCTGCCGAGACCTTCTGTCATGACTTGGCCCGTGATGCGCACGTCCTCTTCAATCCATCCGAGATGTACGGCGCGGAACATTATATCCGCATCAACCTCGCCACCTCCCGTGATGTTCTCTCCCAAGCCCTCACCCGCCTTGCCGAGTATGTAAAAAAACAAAAAAAATGACATATTATTTGCGTATGTCATTTTTTTGTTGTACCTTTGCAGGCGCAAAGGTTTGAACGAAACAAAAATCAACGATAATGGGAAAGAAAGAGATTCAATTTAGTCTTGTTTACCGCGACATGTGGCAGAGTAGTGGTAAGTATGTGCCGCGGAAAGATCAGCTGGCGCGTGTAGCGCCTGTGATTATTGACATGGGTTGTTTTGACCGCGTGGAGACGAACGGCGGCGCGAGTGAGCAGGTGAACCTGTTGTACGGCGAGAACCCCAATCAGGCGGTTCGTACCTTCTGCAAGCCGTTCAACGAGGCGGGTATCCAAACGCATATGCTGGACCGCGGTCTGAATGCGCTGCGTATGAACCCCGTGCCCGCAGATGTACGCAAACTGATGTACAAAGTGAAGCATGCGCAGGGTACGAACATCACCCGTATTTTCTGCGGTCTGAATGACCCGCGGAACATTATCCCCTCTATCAAGTGGGCGAAAGAGGCAGGTATGACCGCACAAGCGACGATGTGTATCACCTATTCGAAAGTGCATACGGCGGAATACTATATCAACTTAGCGGAGCAGCTGATTGAAGGCGGTGCGCAGGAGATATGTCTCAAGGACATGGCCGGTATCGGTCGTCCGCATATGTTAGGCGTGATTGTGGCAGCCATCAAGGAGAAACATCCGGATATCATCATTCAGTACCACGGACATTGCGGTCCCGGTTTCAGCGTGGCTTCGATGCTCGAAGTGGCCAAAGCCGGCGGCGATGTACTGGATGTAGCGATGGAGCCGCTCAGTTGGGGCAAGGTCCATCCGGATGTGATCACTATTCAGGCGATGTTGCGCGACGCGGGATTCCTGGTGAAGGACATCAACATGAAAGCCTATATGGAGGCGCGGAGCCTGACGCAGGAGTTTATCGACGATTTCCTCGGCTATTGGATTGACCCGAAGAACGCGCTGATGAGTTCGCTGTTGGTCGGCTGCGGTCTTCCCGGCGGCATGATGGGTAGTTTGATGGCAGACCTCAAAGGTATGCATGCTGCCATCAATGCGAACCTGAA
>JAGCWE010000118.1 GCA_017962005.1 Paludibacteraceae bacterium
ATCGAAGGGCATATCGACATCAGCCATGTCCTCGAGCAGTCCACCCGCGTATGGGACGGCGGCTATGTCGTGTGCGGCATCACCGGAAGCGGCGAATGCTTCTCTATGCGAGACCCGCACGGCATTCGCCCTGCATTCTGGTACGCGGACGATGAGGTGATGGTGCTCGCCAGCGAACGCCCCGTCATCCAGACAGCATTCAATCTCGCGGTGGACGACATACGCGAACTGCTACCCGGACAGGCTGTTATGATGAACCAGGCGGGCGAACTCAGGCTCAAGCAGATACTCCCTGAACAGGAGCGAAAAGCCTGCTCCTTCGAGCGCATCTATTTCTCGCGGGGGTCTGACAGGGACATCTACCGCGAACGCAAAGCCCTTGGCAGGCAGCTTGTACAGCCTATCTTGCAGGCTATTGACGGAGACCTTGACCATTCTGTCTTCTCTTATATCCCCAACACGGCGGAGGCGGCTTTCTTCGGCATGACCGAGGGCTTGGATTATTACAAGAACGAGCAGCGTATATCGCGTATTCTCTCGCTCGGACACGCTCCTTCGGCGGACGAACTGCGCACTATTTTCGGCGACCATGTAAGGCGTGAGAAGGTGGCGTGGAAGGACATCAAGCTCCGCACTTTCATCACTGAGAGCAACGCCCGCAACGACTTGGCTGCCCATGTCTATGACATCACTTACGGCAGTCTCAGGGAGGACACCGACAATCTGGTGGTCATTGACGACAGCATTGTTCGTGGCACCACTTTGCGTGAGAGCATCATACGTATTCTCAGTCGTCTCAATCCCAAGCGGCTGGTCATTGTCTCGTCCGCGCCGCAGATACGTTACCCCGACTACTACGGCATCGACATCAGCCGTATGCAGGAGTTCATCGCTTTTCGGGCGGCTATTGCCTTGTTGAAGGAGAACGGTATGACGTCTCTTATCAAGGATGTCTGCCTTGATTGTCGTCAGCAGCTCACTCTTCCCAAGGCGCAGATGCGCAATGCCGTCAAGCGTATTTACGAACCTTTCTCGCCCGAGCAGATTGCTGCCAAGATGGTTCAGTTGCTCCGTATCCCTTCGGTTACTACCGATATACGCATTGTCTTCCAGACTCTTGAGGGTTTGCATCAGGCTTGTCCTGACCATTCGGGCGATTGGTATTTCAGTGGTGATTATCCCACTCCGGGGGGTGTCAGGAAGGTCAACGAAGCCTTTATTGAATACATAGAAGAATCTCAAATACTCAACCAACCTCTTCCCTTATGCGAAAAGTAACCTTGCGCCTGTCCGACGGCACGTCTTTCCACGGTTTTAGTTTCGGCTACGAGCAGCCTGTAGCCGGTGAGGTAGTCTTCAACACTGCCATGACGGGTTATCCCGAGTGTCTTACTGACCCTTCTTATGCGGGTCAGATGATGGTGCTCACTTTCCCTCTTGTTGGCAATTACGGTGTACCGCCTTTCACGTTTGCTGCCAATGGGGTGGCGGATTATATGGAGGGCGACCATATCTATGCCTCTGCGCTTATTGTCAGCGATTATAGTGACACGTACAGTCATTGGAACGCTCATGAGAGTCTTGCCGAGTGGTTGCAGCGTGAGCATGTGCCTGCCGTTACGGGTATTGATACTCGTGCTCTTACCAAGCGGCTTCGCGAGCAGGGTGTCATGATGGGGCAGATTATCTTCGATGATATGCCCGCGCAGATTCCGTCCGCCACCTACGGAGGGGTCAATTATGTCGGTCAGGTATCGTGCAAGAGCATTATCCGCTACAACGAGGGGGTAGGTAAGCGTGTCCTTTTGCTCGATTGCGGGGTCAAGCACAATATCCTCCGGTGTCTCTTGCAGCGTGGCGTGGAGATTATCCGTGTCCCGTGGGATTACGACTTCAATTCCCTTGACTTTGACGGGCTGTTCCTTTCCAACGGACCTGGCGATCCCAATACGTGTGACCTGGCGGTGCAGCATATCCGCACGTTCCTTGCCCGTGAGAAGCAGAGTGCTAAACCGCGTCCGCTGATGGGTATCTGTATGGGCAACCAGTTGCTCGGCAAGGCGGTCGGGGCTACTGTCTATAAACTCAAGTACGGTCATCGCAGCCACAACCAGCCGGTGCGTATTGTTGGTACTGACCGATGCTTCATCACCTCACAGAATCACGGATATGCCGTACGTACGGACACTATTCAGGACGGGTGGAAGCCGTATTTCGTCAATATGAACGACGGATCCAACGAAGGAATACGTCACGAAAAACTACCGTTCTTCTCCGTCCAGTTCCATCCGGAAGCCGCTTCCGGACCTACCGATACGCAGTTTCTTTTCGATGAATTTGTAGGTTTGCTTTGATTGTAGTACTTTTGCCGCGTCTTGCGGTATGAGGACCTACAAAGCACATATTATTGACACTCCCTCGCCCGATGCCTTTCGCATCCTTGAGAACGGCTATGTCTCTGTCTCGGACGAGGGCAGGGTGGTGTATATCGGTTCGCAATGTCCCGTAGAGACGGGCGAACTCATTGACCTTGGCGACCGCCTGCTTATCCCTGCTTTCTGCGACCTCCATCTCCATGCGCCCCAGTACCGCAACAACGGGCTGGCTATGGACCTCGAACTCCTTCCGTGGCTCAATAAATACACTTTCCCCGAGGAGATGAAGTTCGCGGACGTGGACTATGCGCGGCGTATCTATTCCCGCTTTGTACATGAGCTTTGGATGCAGGGCACTATGCGTGTTTCTGTCTTTGCCACTGTCCATCCCGAGGCGACACGTCTCCTTGCTGACCTCTTGCGGGAGGCGGGGCTTGGCGCGTATGTCGGATTGGTTGCTATGGACCGTAACGCACCGGACGGGCTTCGCAATACCGCACTACAGGCATTCGCCGAAACAACAAACCTCGACCGTTACTTGGGCAGGGACGGGCTGGTAAGGGCTATTGTCACGCCCCGTTTCATTCCTTCCTGTTCCGAAGAGATGCTCACTGCGCTCGGTCGGCTGGCTAATGAGTCGGGGCTTCCGGTACAGTCCCATCTCAGCGAGAATATGCACGAGATTGACTGGGTGCACCAACTCGAACCCGATGCCACATGCTACGGAGATGCTTATCATAAGTACGGACTCTTCGGGCAGACGCCTACGCTCATGGCGCACTGTTGTTACACCAACCCGCAGGAGACGCAACTCATGCGGCTCAATAACGTCTGCATTGTCCATTGCCCCACGTCCAACACCAATCTCGCTTCAGGGATGGCACCCATACGCCATTTCCTCAACAACGGTATAAAGGTCGCTCTGGGAACCGACATTTCGGGTGGGCATTATATGTCTATGCTTCGGGTCATTCAGTACGCCATTCAGACCAGCAAAATCCATTACGCGCAGTCGCAGGGTAAGATGCCATTCCTCTCACTTGCCGAAGCTTTCTTTCTCGCTACCAAGTCGGGGGGCTCTTTCTTCGGCAAGGTCGGGTGTTTCGACCTCGGATACGACTTCGACGCGTTGGTTATTGACGATGCCTATCTCAATTTCGACCACTACACCTTGCCCGAACGCATCGAACGTTTCATCTATATCGGCGATGACCGCGACATCTGTGTGCGCTTCTGTAGGGGAAAACAACTTCCCGAACCGCCACAGGTCGCATAACCGCGCTATCGTTTCATAGCAGCTTGCATACGCTATCTCATGCCCTCTATTGCCTGACTGGAAGGGACGTTGTAGGTGTCCGTTCCTGTTCTTCTATGAGCAGCACAGCATGCTTAAACCAAGGCATCAATGGCGTAGTACAGCATCAGTGCGCAGCATATCACTTTGAGCAGCGTGTCCAAAAGGAAACCGACAAAGCTGCCGAACGCTGCCCGCAGAGCCTCGTCAGACCGCTTGCCGCCAATTAGTTCGGCTGTTAAGGCTCCGAAAAACGGACCGAGAACAATCCCCCACGGACCGAAAAACAGTCCGATAACCAGTCCGATGGTGGTTCCCCACACGCCGTACTTGCTTCCTCCGAAACGCTTTGTGCCCCATGCGGGGACAAGATAATCCAGCACCAGCGTCAGAACAGCGATGCCCGCCCATGTCCACAGGAAGGCACCGCTGAACTCCGCTGAGTCCGTGAAATGCAGGACAAGCAGACCTGCATAGGACAAAGGGACACCTGGCAAGGCGGGTATCACACAGCCAATCAAACCCAATATCAGGCAGACAAAAGATAGGATGACAAGAAACGTGTTCATGCCAGCGGCTATGTGGTACTGTAGCTGTTATTACAAACTCTCCAGCGTGCGGCAGAGCCACTGCCAGCAACGTCCGGTCGAGGCGATGCTCAAGCGCTCCTGCGGCGAGTGGACACCGTACATTTGCGGGCCGATGCTCACCATATCGAGGTACGGGTATTTCTCCAAGAACAGACCGCACTCCAATCCGGCATGGATGGCAAGCACTTTGGGTTCGGCTTTGAACAAGTCCACGTAGGCTTTCTTGACCACTTCCATCAGAGGCGAATGCACATTGGGCTTCCATCCCGGGTATCCGTCGCCGTGGGTTATCTCGTCACACGCAGCAGAAAGAGCACACTCGACCTTGTCTTTGATATAGTGTTTCTGGCTCTCTACGGATGAGCGTTGGCTAGTGTTGATTTCCACATACCCGTCGCGCATCTTGACCGAAGCGAGGTTAGTGGAGGTCTGTACCAGTCCGGGCATATCGCGAGACATCTCGACCACTCCGTGCGGGCAAGCCATGATGGTGCGTATGAGGCGTTTAGCCTGCTCTTCGGGAATGAATGCGGCAGGCATATCGGTGCTCTCAAGGTCGAAGTGCATATCCTTTTCGAGGTCGCTCAGTTCGCCTTCGATGGCAGCGACATACTCGTTGAAGCGTATGCGGAGGTTCTCCTTCTCGCTCATACGGACGGTGAAGACTGCTTCAGCCTCGCGTGCGATAGCGTTGCGCAAGTTACCACCGTTAATGGCAGCGAGTTGGAAACCATCGGTTTGCATCATCTCGTAGAGGAAGCGGATGATAAGGATATTGGCGTTGCCGCGCCCTTTGTTGATGTCATCTCCTGAGTGTCCGCCCATCAGTCCTTTGACGCTGATTCGTGCAGCGAAGAGGTCTTTGGTGTCAACCGTAGCAGGTGTGAAGTGCATCTTGGCGAGGGTGTCAATACCTCCGGCACATCCGATGAAGATCTGCCCGTCATCCTCGGAGTCGAGGTTGATAAGCATCTTGCCGTTGAGACATCCGTCTTTGAGGCGGTTGGCACCTGTCAGTCCCGTTTCCTCGTCCACGGTGAAGAGACATTCGAGTGCGGGGTGCTTGAGTGTTTTGGATGTGAGAGCCGCGAGTGCCATAGCCACGCCAATGCCGTCATCTCCTCCGAGTGTTGTGCCGCGTGCTTTGAGCCAGTCTCCGTCCACGTAGGTGTCAATAGGGTCTTTCATAAAGTCGTGATTGACGTCTCCGTTCTTCTCGCAGACCATATCCATGTGCGCCTGCAGGATGATGCCGGGTTTGTTCTCGTACCCCGGTGTGGCGGGTACGCGCATGATGACGTTCATCGCATCGTCCACCGTGTGGTCGATGCCGTGCTCTTGTGCGAAGCGAACGAGCCATGCGGAAATCTGCTCCTCGTGCTTGCTGGGACGAGGCACTTTGCGAATCTCATCAAAGATGGAAAATACTTCTTTCGGTTCCAAGTTGTTCATTGTATGTAGTATTTAGCTGGTTATTTCACTTTTGACAGATACCATTTGTGAATCTGATACCCTTCATCGTATTGGGAGTGTTCTTCTGTTCCGTAATAGAACACGTTGTCAGTCAGGGTTAGAACGTTTACCCAGTAGCCTGCGGGTATATCTTCGAGTTTTTCCGGCTTCTGATTGTCAAATCCCATAGCAAGGCGGTTGCCGTCCAGTACCCACCATACCGTTTGTGACTCCGCACCCATCATAGCATTGTAGGAGTTGGATTTTACGAGCGTACCGTCTGCACGGAATTCCCAAGTTTCCACGCCGAAGGTGGTACCGATGTTGTAGTCTGTGTACCATTTCTCCCATTCGGAAACATAGTGATAGTACTCGTTGTAGTACCAGTCCCAATGCCACTTTCCGATGAGGTTGTCAGCCGTAACATCGACTTTCTTGCCGTTGGATTCGGGAATACGGCTGAGATATAGTTCCATGTGATCCATATCCAGAATGGCGAAAGCGGCTTCCGCTTTCTTGATGGTCAGCTCCATTGGATGCTCTTCTCCTGAATGGATAAGCAGTTTGTCGCTGTCAAAAGCATACGTCGTGGTATCCGAACCGTTGAATATAACCTGATTGTTTGAAAGGATATCAATAAGAGCGTGTGGTCCGTGTTCCAGCTGACCCTCTACTTTGCAGGAGTCTATACGCCATTTCTGACCGGCATAGTTGTAATCGGACGGATTCTGAGTTTTGTCATCAGGTGTGTTGCCGTCTTTTTTGTTGCAAGCTGTGAAAACAAGCGTGCCTGCTGCAATCGCGGCTGCGAAGAAAAGAATCTTTTTCATAGTTGTGTGTTTTTGTTAGGTTTGAATAATAGGTTACTGTACTTTCTCGTGGTAGAGGTCTTTCTTGAAGAGGTCCTGGAACTCCTTCGGATAGCCCACGCGCTTCGGACCGACGGGTTCGCCCCATTCGTTGCGCTTGAACTGTCCGTTCTCCTCGGCGCGTATGTTGCCGTCGATGAACTTGACGGTGAGGTAGGTGAACAGGTCGTTCCATGCGGCGGTCGATTCGTCCGCCTGACGGCACGAGTAGTCGGTAAGGAACGCGCGGCGGTCGGCTTCGCTCATATCCGCCACTTTCTGGTCAATTGCCTCCACCTGGCTGTTGAACTTGTCCTCCCACGACTTTTGCACCTTCTTTATGTCGGGGAGCATAAGCGAGTACTGCGGATAAGCCCAGTTGGCCACTCGGTTGTATGCCCACCAAGCCGATGTAGGCGAGTAGGTATAGAGGTCGCCATTCCCTTGCCGCATACATTCGGGTGCGCGTGTGATAGTATTATATACAGGTACATAAAGGTTGGTGGCAGCATCGTCCAGTCCGAACCAGAAGATGCCTCCCGCCTTGGCACTCTCGTATCCGCGCATCTGGCTGACGTAGGACCATGCCGTCTGCTGGGTCGCCACGGGACGCTCGAACCAGTACTGGGTGCTGTCCTGCTTGAAGCCGAGTCCGCCGTAACGCAGTTTGCTGTGATACGGACCTGCATCCACACCTTTAGTGATGTCCAGTTCAGTGCCTTCAAACTGGTCACGCATAGCGTCTTTGAGTTCCTGTGCCGTAATCTTGTGATTAGGCTTTACCCACAACGGCATCGGCTCACCCGCCTCACGTCCGTCAGTAGCCAAATAAACCTTGCCTGCCGCATAGCCGAGGTACTTGTCCATATCGTCGGCAAACTTGCGGAAGACGCTCCACACACGTGCTTCGCAGACGTACAAGCCTGTGAAATCGAACGGATTATATGCGTGGTTGAATTGGAAATCCTCGTCGTTTCCTGTGAAGAATCCGTTGTCGCGCGCCACTTGAATCACGTCCTTGTGCCACATCCATTGCCCGTCCTTGGAGGTGTAGATATCGCCCTTACGTTTGGCACCCTTGACGGGAAGATAGGTGATGCGCGCCTGGTTGGCGTGTCCCGATATGCAGTCATCAGGGATTCGTGCCGCCGCCCATACAACGCCCTTGTTGCCTTTGCCCTTGCCGGTCATCTCCATAATCCACACCTCGTTGGGATCGCCGATGGAGAAACTCTCGCCGCCGCTCAAATAGCCGTATTCGGTGGCAAGGGAGGTGATCCAGTGAATCGCCTCACGGGCGGTCTTGCTGCGTTCCAATGCAATATAGATAAGGCTGCCGTAGTCAATGCCGACGGTGTCCGCCAAGTCGCGTCCGCCCCACGTGGTCTCGCCGATAGTCACCTGGTTCTCATTGACATTGCCCACCACCGTATAGGTGTGCGCCACCTCGGGAATGGACATCAGCGGCTTGCCGTCGTCCCAGCAGATGACCTCCCGCACCGATCCCGGAGCATGGTCGGCTGCCGCACGGTAGTGCAGAAAACCGTAGAATGAATAACTGTCGGCGGCATAACTAATCATCGTGCTGCCGTCCGCTGTGGCGGCTTTGCCTGCCATGAAATTGGTGCAGGCAAACGAACTACCAACGGCAAGCATCAGGCCAATGCCTGCCAACAGGAAAACTTTTCTCATAATCGTACAATTAAGGTTTATAGGTATCAAGTTGCTTCAAATTGTCTTAAAAACGCCGCAAAGGTAGCAAAATTATCCGCAACACACAATTATTTCTGCGTATATTGGAAAATAGTTGTACTTTTGCGCGTGAATGAAGATTTTTAACTGAGATAGTAACTATGGATTTTATCGGAATTATCAGCAAACTATTCGGCAACAAGGCGCAGCGCGACATGCGCGAGATTCAGCCCGTTGTCGAGAAAATCAAGCAAGTTTACCCCGAGATTGACGCTCTCTCCAATGATGACCTGCGTCTTCGCAGCCAGTCACTCATGCAGCGCATAAGCGATGCCGTGAAGGACAAGAAACAGCAGATTGCCGACCTCAAAGCCTCCATTGAGAATCTTGAGATAGACAAGCGCGAGAAGGTCTATGACGAGGTGGACCGCCTTGAGAAGGAGATACAGGAAGACTACAAGCAGGTTCTCGGCGAGATTCTGCCTGAAGCATTCGCTATTGTCAAGTCCACTGCGCGCCGCTTTACAGAGAGCGAAACCATTGTTGTCACTGCCAACGACCGTGACCGCGATATGGCGGCGGACTCCCGCTACGACTTTATCGAGATAGACGGCGACAAAGCCCTCTACCATAACCACTGGATGGCAGGCGGCAACGAGATAACGTGGGATATGGTGCACTACGACGTGCAACTCTTCGGCGGTGTCGTACTTCACCAAGGCAAGATTGCCGAAATGGCTACCGGTGAGGGTAAGACATTGGTCGCCACGCTCCCCGTCTTCCTTAATGCATTGACCCACGAAGGCGTGCATGTGGTTACGGTCAATGACTACCTCGCCAAGCGTGACTCGGAATGGATGGGACCGCTCTATATGTTCCTCGGTCTTACCGTCGATTGCATCGACAAGTACCGCCCCAATTCGGACGAGCGCCGCAAAGCATACGCCTGCGATATAACCTTCGGAACCAACAACGAGTTCGGCTTCGACTACCTGCGCGACAATATGGCGACCTCGCCCCTCGACCTCGTGCAGCGCGGACACAACTTTGCCATTGTCGATGAGGTGGACTCCGTGCTGATTGACGACGCCCGTACACCGCTCATCATCTCCGGTCCCGTACCCAAGGGAGAGGACCAGATGTTTGACGAGTACAAGCACCGCGTGGAACTGCTCTACCGCACCGGCGCGCAGCAGGCGAACCAGTACCTTGTGGAGGCGAAGCGCAAGATGGCAAGCTCTGACCCGAAGGAGAAAGAGGAGGGCGAACTTGCCCTGTTCCGCTCCTACAAGGAGATGCCCAAGAACAAGGCGCTCATCAAGTACCTGAGCGAACCCGGCATCAAGGTCCGTCTCCAGAAAACGGAGGAGTTCTACCTGCAAGAGCAGGAGAAGAACATGCACATCGCCACCGACCCGCTCTATTTCGTTATTGACGAGAAGCAGAAGTCCGTGGAGATGACAGACAAGGGCAACGAGACATTGGCAGGCAACAGTGAGGACCCCAACTTCTTCATCCTGCCCGATGTCGGCTCGGAGATAGCCGAACTGGAGAAGGAGACTCTCACTCCCGAACAGAAACAGCAGCGCAAGGATGAGATAATGACCAATTTCTCGGTCAAGTCCGAACGGGTGCACACCGTGCAGCAGCTGCTCAAGGCCTACACCCTCTTCGAGAAGGATGTGGACTACATCATTGACAACAACGAAGTCAAGATTGTCGATGAGCAGACAGGACGTATCATGGAAGGACGCCGTTGGTCGGACGGACTGCACCAAGCCGTTGAAGCCAAGGAGAACGTCAAAGTGGAAGGCGCCACCCAGACCTTCGCCACCATCACGCTGCAGAACTACTTCCGTATGTACCGCAAACTATCCGGCATGACCGGTACGGCGGAAACGGAGGCGGGCGAGTTCTGGAACATCTACAAACTGGATGTGGTGGTCATCCCCACCAACAAGCCCATTGCCCGTACCGATATGAACGACCGCATCTACCGCACCAAACGCGAGAAGTACAAGGCGGTGATTGACGAGATACAACTCCTGGTGGATGCCGGCCGCCCCGTGCTGGTAGGTACTACATCCGTTGAGATTTCCGAATTGCTCTCCAAGATGCTTACCATGCGCCATATCCCCCACAACGTACTGAACGCCAAACTTCACCAGAAAGAGGCGGAGGTTGTGGCACACGCAGGCGAGAAAGGCGTTGTCACCATCGCGACGAACATGGCAGGCCGTGGTACCGATATCAAGCTCACACCCGAAGTCAAAGAGGCAGGCGGACTTGCCATTATCGGCACCGAACGCCATGAGAGCCGCCGTGTGGACCGTCAATTACGCGGACGTTCGGGTCGTCAAGGCGACCCCGGCAGCAGCGTGTTCTTCATCTCACTGGAGGACGACCTGATGCGTATGTTCGGCTCCGAGCGCATAGCCGGCATCATGGACCGTATGGGCTGGGAGGAAGGCGAGGCCATCGAGCACAAGATGATTTCGTCCAACGTGGAGAAAGCGCAGAAGAAGGTGGAAGAGAACAACTTCGGTATCCGTAAGCGCCTTATCGAATACGACGACGTGATGAACCAGCAGCGCAACGTCATCTACGCCAAACGCCACCACGCCCTGATGGGCGAACGTATCGGCGTGGATATCACCAATATGATATACGATGCCGCCGAGGCTATCATCGCCGAGTCGAAAGAGACGCTGGACTACGAGGAACTGACCTACAGCATCATGCAGACCTTCGCCATCGAAACGCCCTTTGACGAGGACACGTTCCGTCACAGCAAGGAAGAACCGCTCTCCAACCAACTGGCGGAGGAGGCTCTCGACAGTTTCAAGCGGCGTATGGACAAACTGATGACCACCGCCAATCCAGTCATACAGCAGGTATATAAGGACAAGGGCGCAATGTATGAGAACATACTCATCCCCATCTCCGACGGGCAGCGTGTCTATAACATATCCGTCAATCTGCGCCGTGCCGCCGAAACCGAGTGCAAGGAAGTGGTCAAGGAGTTCGAGAAACGGATGGTACTCTATGTCATAGACGACGAATGGAAGGAACATCTCCGTCAGCTGGACGACCTCAAGCAGAGCGTGCAGAACGCCTCCTACGAGCAGAAAGACCCGTTGCTCATCTACAAACTCGAGTCATTCAATATCTTCCGCCGGATGCTCGACAGTTTCAACCGCCGTGCCATAGCCATCCTTCTGCGCGGGTTCATACCCCAACAACAGCCCTCACAGATGCAGCAGGCACGTGCTCCGCAGCGCACTGACATGAGCCGCTACCGCACGCAGAAGGACGTAGTGCAACAGGCGGCACAGCAGTCAGGCATGGCGGGAGCAGCACAACGCGACACGCGCGAGCAGCAGAAAGTGATGCCGATCATAGCCGACAAGAAGCCGCGCCCCAATGACCCGTGTCCATGCGGCAGCGGAAAGAAATACAAACAGTGCCACGGCAGATTGGAATAACAGCAGCGATGAAGGAAGTCTATTGCGCCATTGATCTGGGTGCCACGTCCGGCAGAATCATCATTGCCGGGAACGCTCCCGCCGCAGATTCTCCCCGCGATGATGACCTGCAGGAGATATACCGCTTTCCAAACGCCATGTACGAGCGGAACGGTATGTTCTTCTGGGACACCGATGCCCTGTGGGGTGAGATACGGAACGGACTCTCCCTGCTCGCCGAACGCAAGGATTTGCACGTCAAAAGCATAGGTGTGGACTCATGGGGCTGTGATGTGGTCTTCTTGGACAAGGAAGGTCGTGCATTGTCTCATCCCCGTGCGTACCGCGACCCCTATACGAACGGTATGATGGAGCAGGTGTGGGAGAGAGTCCATACACTCCATCCCGCGTCCGACGGGCGGAACACAGTCTATGCCAAGACCGGCATTCAGATGCTGCCTTTCAACACCCTGTACCAACTATACGCCTGTTCGGTGCAGGACTACCAACCCTTCCGACAAGCGGCACATTGTCTATGGATTGCCGACTACTTCAACTACCTGCTGACCGGCGAGATGCGCAACGAATACACGCTGCTTAGCACCTCCCAACTTCTCGACTGGTATGACAACGGTTCTGTACTGCCTCGTCCTGACGAAGACCTGCTTGCGGTATGCGGCGTCAGCCGTGAACAGCTTCCTCCGATGGCGTTCCCGGGCGCGCGAATAGGATTGTTGCAAAAGAGTATATCACCATTCGTATATGACATCCCTGTCATAGCAGCAGCCTCCCACGATACCGCAAGCGCTGTCGCAACCGTCCCTGAAGGGCATGTGGCGTACCTGAGCAGCGGCACATGGTCGCTGATGGGCGTCGTCTCTGACAGACCGGTCATCACGGAACAGAGTTACCAGCTCAACTTCACCAACGAGGGCGGAGTAGGGCAGACGGCGCGCCTGCTCAAGAACATAACCGGCATGTGGATTCTGGAGCAATGCCGCCGCGAATGGAAGGAGCAGGGCAAGGACTACGCCCACCAACAACTCATAGCGATGGCGGAACGGATTGACCACATGCTGGCGAAAGGCGAATTGGAAAAGCCCTCGCTTTTCAACCCGGACGAGCCGTGTTTCGCCAATCCCGCATCCATGCTCACCGAGGTGCAGCGAACCATCGCCGCAACCCATGTATCCGACGAACTGACGGTATGGACCATCTACCATAGCATGGCACACCGCTACGGCGAGGTGTTCCGCATGCTGCAGCAACTCGCTCCGTGGCCGTTAGAGAGGCTATATATCATCGGCGGAGGCGCACGCAACACCTACCTTAACCGTCTGACCGAAGGGACTGTGGGAGTGCCTGTAGTTGCCGGCTCCACCGAAGCGACCGCCTTGGGTAACATCCTGATTCAGTCCCGCGCGAAATAAGAAACAAACCGTTACCATATATGATACGCACACTTACCACCCACGCTGCCTATGCCATCGCCAAGGAGCGTTATGCCAAACTGGGCATAGATACCGAACAAGTAATCAACTCTCTCCGAGATTTCCACCTCTCCATGCACTGCTGGCAGGCGGATGACGTTACTGGCTTTGAGCCGGCGCAGAACGCCCTCTCAGGAGGCATCCAGTCCACAGGCAACTATCCCGGCAAGGCCAAGAACATAGACGAACTGCGGCAGGACATACTCAAGGCGAAATCGCTCATCCCGGGCAAGCACCGCCTTAACCTACACGAGATTTATGGCGAGTTCAAAGGCAAGTTTGTTGACCGTGACGAGTGCACCATCGACCTATTCCGCGGATGGATGCAATGGGCAATGGAGCATGACACCAAACTGGATTTCAACTCCACATCGTTCTCCCATCCCAAGTCCGGCAATCTCACGCTCGCCAACCCCGACGAGGCGATACGCTCCTTTTGGATTGAGCACACCCGCCGCTGCCGCGAGATAGCCAATGAGATAGGCAAGTTCCAGCAAGACCCATGCTGCATCAACATCTGGATTCACGACGGCAGCAAGGACTTCACCGTGAACCGTCACCTATACCGTTCGCTACTCAAGGACTCGCTTGACAAAATACTGGAGAAGCAGTACAAATGGGAGAAGACATCCATAGAGAGCAAACTCTTCGGTATCGGTCTGGAGACAATGACAGTAGGCAGCAACGACTTCTATACCGCCTACGCATCGCGCAACAACGTGATGATAACGCTTGACACGGGACATTTCCATCCTACGGAGAGCGTGGCGGACAAGGTGTCCTCGATGCTCCTGTTCGTGCCCGAACTGATGCTACACGTATCGCGCCCCGTGCGCTGGGACAGCGACCATGTAACGCTTATGGACGACCCGACACTCGAACTCTTCCAAGAGATTGTGCGTGCCGACGCCCTGAACCGCATACATTACGGTCTGGACTATTTCGACGGCAGCATCAACCGCATCGGCGCCTACGTCATCGGCTCACGCGCCGCGCAGCGCTGTATGACGCGCGCACTGCTTGAACCCGTGCGTACCATCCGCGACTGCGAGTCCGCAGGCAAGGGCTTCCAGAAACTCGCATACATAGAAGAGGAAAAGTCGCTCCCGTGGGCGGCTGTCTATGACGAGTTCTGCGTCCGCGAGGATGTACCCGTAGGACTGGACATCATCGCCGAGATTGAGCAGTACGAGCGTGATGTCACCTCCAAAAGAGGATAAACAAACAGGTATCGGACTAACCCTGCACGCACCATCTATGAAACAGACCATCTTGACGGCGTTGGCATGCATAGTACTTGCTATGCCCGTATTCGCCCAGGAAGAGGACAACCGCTACACCAGCGACTGGTTCGGCAACGGCACCTATGATGTGGAGGAAAACGTGAATTATGCACGTGTTCCCGAAACACTCGCCGAGGCGGTAGAGTCCCTTCCCGCGCTGCCGCAAGCGGAAGAACTATGTTCGCAATCCTCCATATCGCAAGCGGTCTCCACTGCCGCTTCCTATAAACTGGCGATTGAGCAGGCTGGACTGAACGCACTGAAAGAGGCTGCCGACATTCACAGCAGGCTGGACGCTGCCAATGCGGGGCATAACACACAGAACGAAGCGGATGACAACAGGAACACCCGTTTCGGCGAGATAACCGCGGAAATACAACGCGCAGGAGAGGAGTTCAACCAACTCCTGCTGTCATACACCGGTAACGGCGCAAGCGACAATGAGACACAGACGTACGGAACCGCCTATGTCAAACTGCGGGAGCAACTGCGTGACGACTGGAAGAACTGTTCCGAAGCCAAGGAGATAGAGGCGATAGAAACAAGACTGCAGTCGCGCACGGATGAATGGATTGCCACGCTCAACACCAAAGCCGACGAGGTGCCTTATCCCGCATGGTGGACAGCCGGACGCACAAAGGAAAACGCACTCATCGACCGCTGGAACAGCCGTGCGGCAGTGCGGTGGCTGAAGATTGCGCAGGAAGGCGAGCAGCAGTTCAAGGCGGTATTCGGCAAGCTGGCTAAGCTGGAGGAGGAGAACGAGCAACTGGCAGCACAAGGCGAGGCGGACAATACCATATACCTGACGAACAAACTGCTGCTGAACGGGTACATGCAGCAACTCGTCCGCCTTATCCAACCATACGAGGACGCTCTCCGCTTCCCGTTCATAGAGCATGTGGAGGAAACAGGTTCCGCCATTCCGAACAAAGGATGATTCATTCCAACGAAACATAGATAAAACGTATTTGTTATGAAGATACTAATTGGTCTGTTGATTATCGCTGTCGGCGCGTTCTGCCAGTCGTCCTCGTACGTGCCTATCAACCGCATCAAGTCGTGGGCATGGGAGAGTTACTGGCTTGTCCAAGGCGTATTTGCCTGGCTGCTGTTCCCTTTTCTCGGGGCACTGCTGGCAGTTCCTGAAGGTCAGTCGCTGACCGCGCTGTTCGCGTCCGCCGACCCGTTCCACCTATGGATGACCGTCTTCTTCGGCGTGCTATGGGGAGTGGGCGGACTGACATTCGGCCTGTCGATGCGTTATCTCGGTGTGGCATTGGGACAGAGCATATCGCTCGGCACATGCGCAGCACTCGGCACGATACTCGGCCCGCTACTGCTGCAGGCATTCTTCCCCGAGATGAACGCTGTGGCAGCACTCACATCGGGCGTGCTGTGGGGAGTGGCAGTGACGCTTCTCGGCATAGCCGTCATCGGCATAGCGGGAGGAAGAAAAGCGCGTGAGGCGAAAGACCAGCAATCCGCCGTGTCCGACTTCAATTTCCCCAAGGGCATACTCATCGCGCTGCTTGCAGGCTTTATGTCAGGCTGCTTCAACGTGGGACTGACATTCGGGCAACCGATATGCTTCGCCTCCTCATCGCCTCTGTTCGCTTCCCTGCCCGCCACGCTGCTTGTCACTCTCGGCGGCTTCATGACCAACGCGACATACTGTCTATACCAGAACAACAGGAACCATACGTTCGGCGACTACGCCAAGAAGGAAGTATGGGGCAACAACCTGCTTTTCTGCTGCCTTGCGGGACTGCTATGGTACAGCCAGTTCTTCGGACTGAGTCTGGGAAAGGGCTTTCTGGCAGAAAGTGACACGCTGCTCACATTCTCATTCTGCATACTGATGGCGCTCAACGTGACGTTCTCCAACGTATGGGGCATACTCCTACACGAATGGAAGGGCGCATCGGGGCGCACGATAGCCATTTTGGTAACAGGACTGGTGATACTGATAGTAAGTTCATTCCTTCCGCAACTGTTACAATGAGCATGACACACGTTCTTGACCAAATCGCCGAAGCAGCAGGCTATCTATGGCAGAAAGGGTGGGGAGAGCGCAACGGCGGCAACCTCACCGTACGGCTGGACTCCGGATGCGACACACTATGCCAACAAAACGGGCAACCCAAGGAAACAGTACCGATAGGCATGACGCTGCCGAACATAGCCGGCATGTATTTCTACGTGAAGGGAACGCAGAAGCGAATGCGCGACCTTGCGCGCGACCCGCTCGCCAACGGGTGCGTCATCCGCATCGCCGACACGGGGGACTCGTTCACATACGCTACCGCCCCCGTACCGCCTACGAGCGAACTGCCTTCCCACCTGATGGTGCAAGACTACCTGATGCGGAGCGGTTCGCGCTACACGGCGACGCTGCACACGCACCCCATCGAACTGGTGGCACTGAGCCATCACCGCGCCATGCTGGATGACACATCGCGTCCCAACCGCCTGACGCAGACACTATGGTCGATGATTCCCGAGACTCTCGCCTTCGCGCCCCTCGGTATCGGCATCGTTCCGTACGAGGTACCCGGCTCAACGGAACTGGCAGAAGCGACCATGGCCAAGATTCGTGACTACGACGTCGTCCTATGGGAGAAGCATGGCATATTCGCTGTGGGGCAGGACATAATGGATGCATTCGACCAAGTGGACGTGCTCAACAAGGCCGCACGCATCTATCTGGACGCACTGGCATACACTGCCGTCCATCCCGAGTCGCAACCGGAAGGAATGACCGAGAACGCCATGCAGGACGTGCAACGCATCTTCCACCTGCCCAAACAAAGACCGTGCTGACAGCGATGAAAAACGCCCATCCGTATATAGCCATCGTGACGGCTATGCTCATCTGGTCGGTGTCGGGCATCGCCATCAAGGAGGCTCTGACCGTATTCCCCCCTCTCACACTGATTGTACTGCGCTTCAGCATAGCGGTCGTGCTGATGCTGTGTATCGGCCTGTCAGCGCGCGCCCTGTCGCGCCGCCGCACGGGCAAACAGTCCGCCAATGAGGAAAGCGGACTCGCCCTGCAGCGGGTGAAACGAAAGGACCTGCCATTCTTCCTCGTTGGAGGCTTCTTCCAACCCTTCCTGTACTTCCTGCTGGAGACATTCACATACGACGCTCTCTCATCCCCGACCATAGCGGAAGCGCTACTGTCCACGGCCCCCGTGTTCGCGCCCGCGTTCGGCATCCTTTTCCTGAGAGAGAAAGTGACGCGCAACAACGTGCTCGGGATAGCCCTCTCGACGGCGGGCATGCTGATGCTCATCCTTGTGGGCGCCGACTCATTCGCGCTGGGCAACGCATGGGGACTGCTGACCGCCTTCCTCGCCGTGTCAGCGGCACTGCTGTATTCCGTGACGCTGAAGCGTATCCCCGCACAGTACAACTCACTAACTGTCGTATTCCACATGCAGGCCTTCTCGCTGCTTCTGTTCGTGGCAGTGTGGCTCTTTATGGACAAAACAGCAGCAGAGGTCACGGCAAACGCCGTCCTATCGGTTCTCTATCTTGCTGTGTTCTCCTCGGTGACGGCATTCATCCTGTTCTGCTACACAGTACGCAAGATAGGCATCACGCGGGCAAACGTATTCAACAACCTGCGTCCCGCCTTCACCGCCATAGCGATGTTCCTTCTCTTCAACGAGCATCTGCCATGGGGCAAACTGGCCGGCATAGCCCTTATCATAACAGGACTATATATCTGTCAGCAGAAGAAAGCCACCCATTGACATAGGGCGGGACAGACTTCCAAAAACATACGAATCAGGATTCCAACAACTCCCTTGCGTTGTCGCGTGCCGCAGGGGTGGGGTTGCTTCCGCCAAGCATAGAGGCAATCTCGTCGATGCGCTCGTCAGCGCCGAGACGGCGTATGGATGTCTCCGTGCGGCGGTCGTTGTCCCGCTTGAAGACCTTGTACTGGGCGTCACCCATCGCGGCAATCTGCGGAAGGTGGGTGATGACTATAATCTGCCGCGAACGCGCCATCTGCCGCATTATCCCGCCCATTCGCGCGGCAATCGCGCCGCTGACACCTGTGTCAATCTCGTCGAAGATGATGGTGGGAAGACCGTTGGCGGAGGCTATAAGCGCCTTGATACAGAGCATAAGGCGGCTGATTTCCCCGCCGCTGGCGACCTCACTCACCCGTCGCGGCGTCTGGTTGAGATTGGCAGCAAAGAGGAACTGCACATCGTCCTTTCCCTGCGGCGTATAATCGTCCAACGGACGGATATCCACATCCACTTTGGCATGAAGGACACCGAGCAGGGTAAGGTTGTCCGTCAGCGCCTTCACGATACCGGGCACGACCGCCTTGCGGGAGCCTGTCAAGCGGCCGGCAGCAGCTGCAAGCAACTGTTCGTGTGCGGCAAGCTCCTTCTGCAGCGCGGCAATCTCAACGTCGTAGGAATCGATATGCAAGCATTGCTTCTCGAGCGTGTCGCGCAGGGCTATCAGTTCGTCCGCCGTCTGCACATTGTGCTTGCGTTTGAGCGTGTCCAACAGGCTGATGCGTTCCTCCACCTCCTGCAGTCTGGCGGGATTGACTTCGGTACGGTCGGCAATGCGTTGCGTCTCACCGGCTATGTCGTCCAGTTCGATGCTGACGCTTTGCAGCCGTTCTGCCAGATTGGCTGAAACGGCATTTAGACGGACGGAATGGAGCAGGCTGATTACTCCGCCTTCCTCCGTGAGTGTTTGGATTGCCGCCTGCATATCGGTCTGCAACTCTTCCGCGTGGTTCAGCCTATACGCCTCCTCCGCCAGTTCGTCCTCCTCACCTTCCCGCAGGCCGGCATCCTTCAACTGGTCGTACTGGAAGCGCAAGTAATCGGCATCGGCACGCGCCTTTTGCGCCTCCTGCTGCAGCGCCGAAAGACGGCCCGTAAGTTCCTGATAGCGGCCGAAGAGGGCAGAGTAGGCGAGCAGTGGCTCACCGTCCTGCGCAAAGGCAATGGCATCCACAATGCCGAGCTGGAACGAGTCGTCACCAAGCAGGAGGTTCTCATGCTGCGAATGAATGTCAATGAGGCGCGCGGCAAGCCGCTTCAACTCTGCCAGCGAGACGACCTCATCGTTGACGAACGAACGGGAACGCCCGTTCTGATTAAGTTCGCGGCGGACAAGCAGTTCCTCGCCATTGTCGGTGAAGGTGGCCTCAATGACACAGCGTTGTTCACCCTCGGTGATGGTCTTCGTGTCCGCCTTGCCGCCCATGACAAGGGCAAGCGCACCAAGAATGATGCTCTTGCCGGCACCCGTCTCACCGGTCAGCACCGAGAAGCCTTCGGCAAAGTCGATGTCGAGAAGGCTGATAAGCGCGTAATTCTGTATGTGCAGGTGGGTCAGCACGGGGAGAACCTATCGGGTGGGCATAAACATCACTTCTCCTCCTTCACCTTTTCGTACTGGGACATACGTGTGGGGTCAACGGACTCCATAAGGGTGAGGAAGGCATTCTTCTCGCTGTCGGTCGCCTTGGAATAGAGATTGGTCAGCTCGTCGTTCTTGGCATCCATGAATGCGCTAACGACAAACGAACTGGGGCGCGCCTGCTTGGCTTCCTTGAGTACGGACAACCCCTCGCTGATGGTCGCCCTGCCGTTGGACGAGTTGGACGCCATGATATCCAAGCCCATGCGGTGGTACTGGTAGAAGTAAAGGCGGTAGTTCCTAAAGGCCTCATCCATGAGGTTGTTGATGAGCACATGGCGGTTGTGGGTGCTACCGAACGCCTTCCATCCGTTCTGCTCACTGCCGGACAAAGAAGCGGTCTGCGCACTGGCCGCTATCTGCTCGCAGCGCTGGAAACAAGCCGTACCGCCCAACTTGGAATAACTATCGAGGTCGTAACCGAGAATGAGATAGCAGTAGTAGGTAACGATAGCCGTCAGATTGCTGGTGAACTGTGGCGGCTGATAGTCCATACGGTCGTACTCCTGGTAGGCGAAGGTGCAGTCGTTGTCCTTGAGGTTGAGCAGGGTGGTGGTATAGGACGTACCATAGACGGGCCGGCGGCTCTGCACCTGCAAGGAGGCATCAATCATACCGTCGGTAGTGACCGCATTGACAATGAACATCATGTTACACTCGATGCGTTCCTGCTCCGCAAAGACCAAATCGGTCCATCGGGTGGTATTGACAAAGTCGGTCACGGTCTGCTGCAGGGTCTTGAACATCTCCTTGTTGGAGCCCTCCACCTGGTCGGCATTGACAGTCACCGTACAGCGCAGTTCCTGCGCACTGACCGCGCCCGCACACACGAGCATGAGGCAAAGAGCCGCGTATCGTCCAATAGTCAGTCTCATATCGTTCACTTCTTATTTTGCACCGCCGGCTTGCTGTCCGGCAACTTGTATTCCATGATTGTCCTGCCCTCAAAGAGAATCTCAATGCGGCTTCCGGCAATGTACGTCTCCATCTCCCCCTTCTTTGCGTTCCTGCGAGAAGAAGGGCGCTGCGCCAGCTGGTTATAGCGCACTATGTGTACGGGCTCCCCACTGAGGTCGTCCGCAGAGACCGGTCCGGTGAATTGCGAGAAACGAAACATGATGTCCTCGACCACTTCGCCAATGCTGTCGCTGAGGGTGTACTCGATATTCCTAACGTGCGGCGTAGTGTTGGTTGTGCCAAGGAAGAGCGAGGTCAGTTCCTCCTCCTGACGGTTGAGTCCCTTGAGCGCCAGTTCCATAGCCTTGCCGTCGGCGGGCGCATGCTCGCTTTCACCGCTAAGGATAGCCATACGCGCCTCACGGATACGGTAAATCTGCTTTGCCACTATCTCCGCCTTCTTCGCCGTGCTGGAAGCCAAAAGGGCATCCTCGCTCAAGGCAGGGAGATGGGGCGTCTGCGTCCTGTTCTTTTCGTTCCGCGGCGTTTCATGCGCAGACCTTCCGAAGCGCGAACCGGCCTTCTTAGCCGCCGTGTCCGGCTCGAGCACGCTGACCAAGCGCAGGGTGAAGGTCGTGCCGCTTTCGGTGAGAGCCTGCTTGGTTCCGAGATAGCGCTCACTGTACTGGTAGAGCTCGCCACGGACGAACTCTACCTCATCGTAGCATACATTCAAGTTAATGGTCTGCGCCCGAGCGGACAAGAGTCCCGCCGCAAGAAAGAGCGCAACAAGAAACGGTGATGATTTCATGGCAAGAAAACAGGAGTAAAATCAGACAAGCCTCTTAATCCATTCCTCGCTGCCGCCCTCGAGCATATCGACAGGCGCGAGCTGAATCATAGTGTAGCAGCCGTACTGCCCGCGTTCCAAAAGACGCATGGCAGCGCGCGCCGTAGCGACCATAATCTGTCCGGTAAGGGCAGGGTTGTTGATGGTCATGTTAAAGTCGATGCGCTGGTTGTGCGTCGTTCCGCTGACGCCGTTGCGCGACAAGCGTACGCCGTGCGCCACGTTGTTCAACGCCTTGACGCTGTCCACCTCAATGACATGGGTCTCGTCGTGTGCAAAATAGTCATCGCGTAGGATGGCATCGCGCACCTCGTCGTAGGTATGCCCCTTCTCAATCTCCACATAGACCATGCGGCGGTGAATGCCTGTCCCCAAGGGAATGGTCATAGACAACGCGTCACGGACACCGGGTATGTGCTTGGCAGCGACCGTATGCCCCATAGAACGCCCGGGACCAAAGTCCGTATATGTCAGTCCCTGCGGCACGAGCGCCTCCATCAAGGCACGCACCACCGAATCCGACCCCGGGTCCCATCCTGCGGAAAGGATGCTGACCGCATTGTGCGCACGCGCCGCATCGTCAAGGCGACGGTACACCGCGGGAATCTGCGTGTGAATGTCGAAACTATCAACGGTATTGAATCCCTTTTCCAAGAGCCTTTCCGCCGTAGCGGGCGCCTCGCGCGAGGGTACGCCCAACAGCACAACGTCGGGACGGGAGGCTTCAAGACGGTCCATCTCATCGTGATGGAAGATGCCCGCAAGGGTCATATCACTGGTAACACTGACAGCCTCTTCGACTGCCTTTCCTATATTGCCGTAACCGAAGACGGCAACACGAATCTTGTCATTTGTTTTCATCTTTTTGTTGTGTTAATTGACTTGTAGTAAATATTTGTCCATCACGCCGAGAGCTATCAACCGCTCGAGGTTTGGGTCGCGGAACTGCGCCGCATATGCATTGGCATTCGCCATAATCCGCTTCGCTTCCTCGGGGTGGGCATTGTAGTAGTTCAGCCGTTCCTCCAAATCACTGAAATCAGGCTTTATCTCGATATAATGGCAGTCGGGTTTCAATTTCCCCTCCATATACCACGTCTCGCACGTGGGACGGGGCATGACGGCAATTGAATGGCTTGACATCACCCATTTGAGATTGCTTGCCACATCGTTACCCTCCAATGCCATTATATAGCGGTATGTCAGATGTTCCCGTATGGTCTTTTTCTCCGTCTGCCATTCGGGTGGCACCGTCCTAGGACGACTTACGTCCCCGCAGTCGCATATGCCGCTGCCGAAATACATTCGCATAAAATCCATCCGTGACTGATTGCCTGCCGTCTTGCCGCGAAAAATGGCGGTCGGCAGCTTATCTTCCCATGTATAAGGGTCATTCACGAAGATAAAGTGACGCACCTTGTCCATCTTCAACAGGGTACTGCGGCTCACATCCGCTGCGAGCGGACGGCTCTTGACAATTGATGGCAGTTCTGGCACGTATGTGATATCGCCCGGCAGCAGCAGCCATTTTAGTGACGGGTCAAAATAACGTGTTACCTCGCGGCTGTCAAAATAATACACTTTCTGTTTCTTCGGAATCCGCTGTTCGCCGATGCGCGGACTGCTTTCGGGCAACGGACAGCGGACATTCAGCGTGCAGTAATAATCAATCCGCTCCCGTATGTATTCGCGGTCATCGCGGCGATCTATCGCCTGTAGCAGACGCTCCCGCTGTCTCCGCCATATTCCGGCAGGCACCACCTCCGATGCATAGCCGCGAAGGTAGTACAACGCCTTGGAGTTCTTGCCGCTTTGGAATATGTAACGCAGTCTGTTCATTCTGAAAAAACAATATTCCTTTCAAGCGGCAAAAGTAGGGCATATTTTTCGTTCTTGCAAACAAAAAACAGAGGGCAAAAGGCAGGATTATTTTCCAGCCGCAAAGATACGATAGCGGGGATTGGCACTTTCCCACTGCGTCCCACTGCGTCCCAATAATGCACAATAAGTCACACTGCGTCCCACTTTCGCGTTCGGCAACAACGCCCTTGGGGGCTATCGCAATGGTCAATAACGCACGCTTAATTGACAGGCGACTTGTGCCTCCGCTCTCCCCATTCCCTAACTATGTCACTCGAATTATTTACCCCTCCATAATATAGCAAAAAAATGGCCTAAATCTATCACCTAAAAAGCAACTTTTTTTCAAAAAAATGCATTTTCTTTATAACTAACACAGATACAGGCGCAAAAAAATGACAGATATCGCCGCGTGCGGCGATGGCAGATACGATCCGACCTAATAGAAGAAAGAGCAGCGAGGCAGGCGAAAGGAACCGACATCAAATGTCGGGCTAACAGACGAAGGACCTCTGACAAAGACCGCGTCTCACGCGGGACAAC
>JAGCWE010000119.1 GCA_017962005.1 Paludibacteraceae bacterium
AGCGCTGAGGTCCCACCCCTTCCCATTCCGAACAGGGTCGTTAAGCTCAGCAACGCCGATGGTACTGCGTTTGTGGGAGAGTAGGTAGCCGCCACTTTCGGAAGCCTTATGGATGAACTCCGTAAGGCTTCTTTGTTTGTAGTGGCTTTATTCCACTCTTCGCGTTACAACGCACTACCGAGGGAACCGATGTGCACTGTTTGCATAGTGAGGTACATGGACTCGGAGGAAGGACAGACACGGGTGGCGTATCTTCGGGTTTGCCTGCATCTAGAATCTCCTTGGTCATGAGTCAGGCTTATAGGAAGAGATTGATATGCACCAACTCTGCCCCTTCAGCGGGTTCTTATTGTAATCGTGCAGGGGCTGACAGCATAGTCTTCCTGCGCTCTTCCGCTTCCATTAAGGCCTTCAATTTTTTTAGGTAGGCATTCTCCGCTTTGAGGTACTCGTTCTCGTTAAGGGCTTCCTTGAGTTGGTGCTTCAACTCCGCTTTTGTCAGTTCTTCTTCCATCTTGTCGCCGGCTCTCACCAAATCCATAAAGTCTATCACAACGCCCTCCACACCAGCATTTCCCTTGCGCTTGTAGGTTGATATGCAACGGACTACTGACGAATACGGGACACTGTAGCGGGCGCTTAGCGTGTGCCAAGGTACACGCTCCTTCCCGTATCTGCAAACAATCTTGCGTCTTATCTCGTCCGTGCAGATGTTTTTAGGGTAGGCGGACAGGCCTTTCTCGCCCTCTTTCGCGTAAACCAGACCCCAGGTACGCAACTCTCCGGAACTGATATGCAGACGCTTGCTGACCGCAGCAACTGACTCGCCCGATTCCAGAAGTCTCAGAGCCTCATGCTTTAACTCTAATGACACTCTTTGTCTCATAATATACAATTATTGTGTCCAATAAAATGGGGTCAGTATACGGTGTGGTATCGGCGCGGTCTGCGGACTAACATAAGAATGACATATAAATCACATAAGAATCACATAAGATTTCTGGCTGATGAGACGCAGATATTTGGATGAGACACTGTTTATCCCTTCGCACTTCTTCGGCATACAATCCCGTATATATCTGGATACGACTCTTTTGGCTATTCCTATACTTATCCCTTAACTATCCCTATATCTATCTAATACATGCCGTAGCCGCCGTACGGATTGAGGATAAAAAAGGACTGCAACCAAAGATGTTGCAGCCCTTTTTCCTATAGTTTATTTCGTCTTTGCCTTCAGTCGCTGGAGTATATCTATCGAATATATACCGTAGCAGCCGTATGGATTAAGGATAAAAAAGGACTGCAACCAAAGATGTTGCAGCCCTTTTTCCTATAGTTTACTTCGTCTTTGCCTTCAGTCGCTGAAGTATATCTATCGAATACATGACGTAACCGCCGTATGGATTGAGGATAAAAAAGGACTGCAACCATAGATGTTGCAGCCCTTTTTCTTATAGTTTACTTCGTCTTTGCCTTTAGTCGCTGAAGTATATCTATCGAATATATATCGTAACTGCTATATGGATTAAGGATAAAACAGGACTGCAACCATAGATGTTGCAGCCCTTTTTCCTATAGTTTATTTCGTCTTTGTCTTTAGTCGCTGAAGTATATCTATCGAATATATACCGTAACCGCTGTACGGATTGAGGATAAAAAAGGACTGCAACCGTAGATGTTGCAGCCCTTTTTCCGATAGTTAACTTCGTCTTTGTCTTTAGTCGCTGAACTTGGCACCGATAAAGTCACGGTTGAGGCGGGCTATATGGGTGAGGCTGACCTGCTTGGGACATTCGGCGGCGCAGGCACCGGTGTTGGTGCAGTTGCCGAATCCGAGTTCGTCCATCTTCTGCAGCATCGCCTTGGCGCGCTGGTGCTTCTCCGCCTTGCCCTGCGGGAGCAGGTTGAGCTGGCTGACTTTCGCAGCCACAAAGAGCATCGCGCTTCCGTTCTTGCAATCCGCGGCGCAGGCACCGCAGCCGATACATGAAGCGGCATCCATCGCCTCGTCGGCAACAGGCTTGGGAATGGGGATGGCATTGGCATCCGGCACGCCGCCCGTGTTAACGGAAACGAAACCTCCAGCCTGCATAATCTTGTCGTATGCCTGACGGTCCACCATCAGGTCCTTGATTACAGGGAAGGCACGGCTGCGCCACGGCTCAACGGTGATGGTCTCGCCGTCGTGGAACTTGCGCATGTGCAGCTGACAGGTGGTGATGGCACTGTCGGGACCATGCGGATGACCGTTCACGTACATCGAGCACATACCGCAGATACCCTCGCGGCAGTCGTGGTCGAACGCGATAGGGTCTTTGTGCTCGGCGATGAGCTGCTCGTTGAGAATATCCATCATCTCAAGGAAGGAAGCCCCCTGGAAGATGTGTTTCAGTTCGTAGGTCTCAAAATGACCCTGCGCTTTCGGGCCTGCCTGACGCCATACCCGAACCTTGATATCTATATAACTGTCCATAATTCTTTAGTTTATATGTTTATGGGTTTATAAGTTTATTTGTGGTTGAATTAGTTAATGAGTTTATATGGTTTAACAGGCTCACCTTTTTTATTTTCAGGCATATAACTATATTGAAGACCAGTCAGCAATGCCTTATTATATGCCTCCAACTTTCTATACCCCAAGTAATCCATTAACCAATCAACCTATTAAACCACCTATAAACCTATCAACTTCTCAACTCATTAACTTAACTTCTAATTCTTATAGTTACGTGTCTTGCGTTCGGTGAACTCGTAGTCCAGAGGCTCTTTGATGAGTTCGGGATCCTGGTCTTCACCTTTGTATTTCCAGCAGGCAACGTAAGAGAACTTGTCATCCTGACGGAGAGCCTCGCCTTCCTCTGTCTGGTACTCCTCGCGGAAGTGACCTCCGCAGGACTCCTCGCGGTTGAGCGCGTCAATAGCCATCAGACGTCCTATCTCGATGAAGTCCGCCAGACGGAGAGCCTTCTCCAGCTCGTTGTTGAGCGAGTCAGCCTTGCCAGGGATATAGACATTGCTCCAGAACTCTTTCTTGATTGCGTTGATTTTCTCAATGGCTGTTTTCAGCGATTGGGCAGTACGTCCCATGCCGACGAAGTCCCACATAACGAGACCCAGTTCCTTGTGGATGCTGTCCACGGAGCGTTTGCCCTGAATCTTCATCAGGCGGTCAATCTTGTCCTGTACAGCCTTTTCCGCCGCATCAAACTCGGGACGGTCGGTGCTCATACGAGCCACACCGATCTGGTCGGCGAGGTAGTTCTGTATGGTATAGGGCAGAACGAAGTAACCGTCCGCGAGACCCTGCATCAGCGCGGAGGCACCGAGACGGTTCGCGCCGTGGTCGGAGAAGTTCGCCTCGCCGATGCAGAACAGACCCTTGACGCTGGTCTGCAACTCATAGTCAACCCATATACCGCCCATCGTGTAGTGGATGGCGGGGAAGATCATCATCGGGTTCTCGTAGGGGTTCTCATCCACAATCTTCTCATACATCTGGAACAGATTGCCGTATTTCTGTGCCACCACGTCCTTGCCGAGACGCTGGATGGCTTCGCTGAAATCGAGGAAGACAGCCAGACCGGTGTTGTTCACGCCGTAACCGGCATCGCAACGCTCCTTGGCGGCGCGGGAAGCCACGTCACGGGGTACGAGGTTGCCAAAGGCGGGATAACGACGCTCGAGGTAGTAATCACGGTCCTCTTCGGGTATGTCACGACCCTTGATTTCGCCTTTTTGCAGACGCTTGGCATCCTCCAGTTTCTTGGGAACCCAGATGCGTCCGTCGTTACGCAGCGACTCGGACATGAGCGTCAGTTTCGACTGGAAATCACCGTGCTTGGGGATGCAGGTGGGGTGGATTTGCGCGTAGCAGGGATTGGCGAAGTAGGCACCGTGGCGGTACATCTGCATGGCGGCGGAGCCGTTGGATGCCATCGCGTTGGTCGAGAGGAAGAACGTGTTTCCGTATCCACCGGAGGCGATGACCACGGCGTGACCGAAGAAACGCTCGATGCGGCCGGTGACGAGGTTGCGTGCGATGATACCGCGTGCGCGCTCCTCGCCGTTCTCGTCCTTAATCATAACGATATCCAGCATCTCGTGACGATTGTACATCTTCACCTTGCCCTTGCCTATCTGGCGGCTCAAAGCCGAGTAGGCGCCGAGCAGCAGCTGCTGTCCTGTCTGACCCTTGGCATAGAACGTGCGGCTCACCTGCGCTCCACCGAACGAGCGGTTGTCGAGCAATCCGCCGTACTCACGTGCGAAAGGCACGCCTTGTGCCACGCACTGGTCGATGATGTTGTTGCTCACCTCCGCCAGACGATAGACGTTGGCCTCGCGGGCGCGGTAGTCGCCACCCTTGATAGTGTCATAGAACAGGCGATACACGGAGTCGCCGTCGTTCTGGTAGTTCTTCGCAGCGTTGATACCGCCCTGTGCGGCGATGGAGTGCGCACGACGGGGCGAATCCTGTATGCAGAAGTTCAGCACATTGAAGCCCAGCTCTGCCAGCGTGGCGGCTGCGGATGCGCCTGCCAGACCCGTACCTACCACAATCACGTCCAGACGGCGCTTGTTGGCGGGATTGACCAGTTTCTGATGGTCTTTGTAGTTGGTCCATTTCTTCTCCAGCGGACCTTCGGGTATCTTCGCCATCTTGGGCGTGATGATGTTAGCCTGCTTGGCGGCACTTTGCTGTACGGCTTCTTTTACTTCCATAACTGTTTCTTTTATTTCTTGCGCCGTCTCAATGGCAGTCTGCACGGTTTCTTTCACCTTGCCTGCCACCTCTTTTGCGGCTTCCAGTATTTCTTCTTTCGTTGTCATAATCGTATCCAATTGAAATTGTGAATTATGAAATTACGCGCACATCTGACCGATATTGACTCCAAGGAAATAGAGGGTTACGATCATAAACAGACCTACCGTAAGAGTAGCCACAATGGTACCGATAACCTTGATGCGCGAGAGCCACTTGGTGTTGCTCAGGCCCATTGTCTGCATATCCGACCATACGCCGTGACTGAGATGGAACCAGAGGGCGCAGAGCCATACGATGTACAGCAGGCAATAGACGATGCCGCACCAGCCGTCCGTGAACAGGGCTTTCACCAGCGCGCTGCCGTCCTGCGGGTCGAACGCCGATGTCTCGATGCCGGTCAGTTCGGCGAACTGCATCTTGAACCAGAAGTTGTAGAGGTGCAGCACGAGGAACCCGATGACAATGATGCCGAGAACGAGCATGTTCTGCGATGCCCAGTCCACGCCATCCTGACGCGCCTCGACGGCATAGCGGTCGTTGCCGCGCGCACGGCGGTTCTGGATGGTCAGCACAATGGCGTACACAAAGTGAACAACCACAGCCAGGGCAATAACCAGCGAACCGATGACGGCATACCAGTTGGCACCAAGCATCGCGCAGATCCAGTTGTAAGCAGTTGTCCCGAACAGGTCATCAATGACGAGGCACAGGTTCATACTGCCGTGGAAGAGGAGGAAAAGAACCAGGAACGCACCCGTGATACTCATAACGAGTTTACGTCCGATGGAAGAGTCTTTTAACCACATAAGAAATGAAAATTTAGTTTGTATTGAGTTTAGTTAGTTTTCACTTGCTGACAAATGCGCACAAAAATACGGCAAAATATCGTAAACCACAATATTCTGCCGTAATATATGTAATAAAATCGAATTTACCGCAGCATCGGGGGCGGCCCCATCGGCATTCTGCCCGACCCGGGAGTGTTGCCCGACTCAATCATTTCCTGCATGTGTCCCGCCATTCCTTTCGCTTTCAGGTCTCCCATTCGGTTGAACTTGTACGTGAAAGTCAGCAGGAAATAGGTCGGAAGCGTATTGGCTTTCTGATAGCGGACATAGTTCTCGCCGACGGTCTGGACGATGTTTTTCTTCTGATGCAGTATGTCGAACGCCTTGAGCGACAGGGTGGCGGCGTTCCAGGTCTTGTCGATGGAGGCGTTGAGCAGAATCTCGTTCACATCAGTAAGCCCCGTATAGCCGTAACGTGCGGTGTAGCCGCAGTCGGCGGAGATGTTCCACGACTTGGGCAGGTGCAGTTGTATGTCGCCCGTCACTGTCCAATCCACCACATTGGTCACGGAATTCGCTGCCAGATTGTTCTCGGTACGCGAATAACGGACGTTTCCGGTGAGACCCACATCCACTATGTCGTGCGTCATACGGAGTGTCAGGCTCTCGTTAAGACGGAGGTTGCCCGTGCGGCTCTCCTCCCCCAGACCGAACGTGTTCTGGTCAATCCATTGCTCAATAACAGAGGATGTGCCTTCGCGGCTGACGTACGCCAGACGCTGGTTGAAACCTATCTCGGTACGGGTGTGGAACTGCATCAGTTTGTTGGCGAATGGGGTGTTGAACATAAGGTCCGCGCTTACGTCCCACGGTGTGCTGGAGGCATTGACGGTTTGCTGGTAGAGTTTGCCTGTCTCGTCGTAGATGGAGTTGTTGACCAGCGCGTCCTGGGTCACGTTGCCGTGCAGGCCCGTCATCAGGCTCCAGAATTTGTCGGCGTCGAACTTGGAGTACATGCCGTGGACGGAATGCTGGAATGCGGGACGTAGTCCCAGATTACCCACCGTCTCGTTCATCGCGTCGGAGTTGTTGCGCACGGGTTCCATCTGTGTGATGGACGGCTGCGTGTTGGTGCCGCGATAGAAAATGCGGGCAAACTCTTTCTTGCCGAGTTTGTATTTGAGCCTTACGTTGGGACTCCAGTTCCATGCGTAGATGGTCGTGTCGCGGTGGAGCGTTGTGCCGTAATAGGTCAGGTTGCGTGTCTGCGATGGGTTGAACTGCGCGCCTGCGGTGAGGTCCAAATTGTCCTTGATGAAGCGGTAGTTCAGTCCGATGGCCTCCTGATAGAAACGGTTGCTCAGGCGGTTGGAGTAGTCGTTGCTGTAAGTGTATGCTTCCGTCGCGAGGTCATAGTCATACTGGTCCTTGTCGCTTTGGCGCAGGTTGGTGCCGAACATCAGCGTTGTCTCAAGGAAATGGTTCTTGCCGTAGATAGGTTCCACGTATGAGGCGCGCAGCCGGATGCTGACCGCATCGCTGCTGGAGTTGGTGTACTGGTTCACCTTGGTGCTGTCACCCAGATTGTCGTAGGCGTAGGTGTCGGTTTTTCCTTTTGTGTCGGTGAACTGCACATTGCCGTTGAGGGTAATTGAGCGGCCCGGACGGAGGAACTTGTGATTGTAGATGACGCGGAGGCGCGCACCAATCTCGTCCGAATTGGAGTAACGGTTCTGGTAGCCGTCGCTCATCTGCGTGCTGTCCGACAGGCGCATGTAGTTGTATGCCGAATAGCCGTCGGAACGCTTGTTGGTGTAGGTCAGATTGGGTTGGAAGATGATCTTGTTGAGCGTGTCGATCTGGTATTCCAGTTCGAGACGCGCCTGCACGTCCCACGCCCAGTTGCGCTTGTCGGTCGAGTCGAGGTTATGATAGGTGTCATCGCCTGAATAGCTGTCCTTGGTGGCGGAGGAGGTGGTTGTGTTATATGAATGGTTGAGTGTTCCGTCCCCGCCGAACGCCAAGGATGTCTGGCTGTCAATCTTTTTCAAATTTTTGTTGAGGTCGATGTTGGTGTTCACTCCGATGTTCTCGCTCCACGTGATACCCGAGTTGTTGCTTCCTGCGAAGAACCCTCTGCCACGTCCCGAACGGATGTCGTTGGTGTTGTTGGCGCTTCCGATAATGGTCGTCTGGCTTTCGCCTGCGAGTATATTGGTGAACACGCCCGCCGTATAGCGGAAATCATCCTGGAAGAAGTGGAGCGTGCGTTCGCCTGCCGTCTTGCCGTATTCAGGGTCGGCATAGTTGAACCACCCTTCGTTTTGCGTCACCATATCGGAACCGGCTCCCACGTTGTAGTTGCCGAATACGCCTTTCTTGCGGTTCTCCTTGAGGGTAAGGTTGATGATACGTTCCGTTTCATCGTCCTCAAATCCGGTCATTTTGGCGGTCTCGGATTTCTCGTCAATGACCTGTATCTTTTCTATCATTTCGGCGGGAACGTTCTTGGTGGCAGACTGTACGTCATTGCCGAAGAACTTCTTGCCGTCAATGCGCACACCTGTTATCTTCTCGCCGTTGATGGTCACGTTGCCCTCCTTGTCCACCTCCACGCCGTTCATCTTCTTGAGCAGATCCTCCACCATGGCGTTCTCATTGACCTTGTAGGCGGCGGTGTTGTATTCGATGGTGTCGCCTTTGACCACCATCTCGGCTGCATGACCTTTCACATCCACTTCGCCGAGGTTCTGTACCATCTCGGTCAGACGGATTGTGTTTGCCATAATCACTTTGGCTGTGCCGCCGGTCTTTTGGTTCACTTCCACATTGACCGCTTTCTCCTCGTATCCGATAGCCGAAACAACGATGCGGTACTTCCCTTCCTGAACACGCTGGATGTAGTACACGCCGTCAATGTCCGCCTGCGTACCCTGTACCATTGTTGAGTCTTGGAAGAGCCGCACCGTAGCCAGTTCGACAGGGTCGCCCGATGCGGCATTGACCACTTTGCCGGTAATAACATATTGTGCTGAAGCCGTGATGCTTGCCAGCAGACAGATGAATAATGTTTTGATTTTCATATAGGGTTGTTTTGTTGGTTGTTCTTATGAGTGACAGGTTCGGTTGATTTGAGCAAAAACTGTGCCAAGCATCTCATTTATTTTGAGTTCTGCATTTCCACAAGCCTGCGGTAGTAGCCGTTCAGGGTGATGAGTTCCTCATGTCTGCCCTGCTCGACGATTTGCCCTTCATGGAGTACGCAGATGAGGTCTGCGTGGCGGATGGTACTAAGGCGGTGTGCCACAACCAGTGTGGTACGGTCCTGCATCAGACGTTCGAGGGCTTCCTGCACCAGTTGTTCACTTTCCGTGTCAAGCGCGGAGGTGGCTTCGTCCAGGATGAGTATGGGCGGGTTCTTGAGTATGGCGCGGGCGATGGATATGCGTTGCCTTTGCCCCCCTGACAGACGGCTTCCCCTATCGCCTATGGTGGTCTGATAGCCGTCCGGGGTCGCCATAATGAAGTCGTGGGCGTTGGCGAGTCGAGCCGCCTCCACTACTGCTTCTTGCCATGTTATGCCGTTTGGAGCGGGCTGCGAGGTGTCCACGCCGAAGGTGATATTGTTGAAAAACGTGTCGTTGAAGAGGATGGCTTCCTGATTGACGTTGCCCATCAGCGCGCGGAGGTCATACGTCCGCACGTTCCGTAAGTCTTTCCCGTCTATTAGTATGCATCCTTCGTCCACATCGTAGAAACGGGGGAGCAAGTCAGCCATCGTTGTTTTGCCGCTACCGGACTGGCCCACAAGAGCTATCATCTTTCCGCGCGGGATAGTCAGCGACACATCCTGCAGTACGGGGCGTCCTTTTTGGTAGGCGAACGAGATGTGTTCGTAACGCACTTCCTTTTCAAACGCCTGCAACGGGAGCGGTGAGGCTGGTTCTTTGATATCCGGCTGTGTGTTCAGGATACGGTCGATACGCTCCAGCGAGGCCAAGCCGCGCCGGACACTATAAGAAGCCTTGCTCAAGTCCTTGAAAGGATTGATGATGCTGTAAAAGATGACAAGGTAATAAATGAACGTGGCGGCGTCAATGGTCGAATGCTCGCTCAGAATGAGCGTGCCGCCATACCACAGCAGCAGCGCAATCATCACCGTACCGAGAAACTCGCTCACGGGATGGGCGAGGTAGTAGCGGCGGTTGATGCGGTTGAACGTGCGGCGGGTGGTGTTCGCCGCCTGCACGAAGCGGGTACTCAGTTTCCGCTCGGCGTTGAAGGCTTTTACCACACGGAGTCCGCCGAGCGTCTCCTCAATCTGCGTCATAAGGTCGGCTGTCTGCTCCTGCCCGACCGTGGAGGTGCGTTTGAGCGAACGGCCTATGCGACCGATCAGCAGTCCCACCACGGGCAGCAGGACAAGCACAAAGACAGTCAGCTGCCAGGAGATGAAAAACAAGGTCGCCAGATAGACGGCAATCATCAGCGGATCCTTGAAGATGATGTCGAGCGTGGACATAATGGACGCTTCCACCTCGTTCACATCGTTGGTCATACGTGACATTACATCGCCCTTCCTCTCCTCCGTGAAGAAACCTATCGGTAGCGAGACAACTTTGTTGTAGAGCATCGTGCGCAAGTCGCGCAGGACACCCGTACGGATGGGAACCATATAGAAATTGGCGAGCCAAGCCGTCAGACATTTGAGGAAAGTGGCAATTACCAGAAACAGTCCCAGCACCAGCAGGACATGCCCTGCCCCCTGTGCCTCCATCATCTGCTGAAGATAGTAATAGACATTCCCTTTCACGGCATCCACCGTTTCCTGCAGTGCCATTCCGCTGGTCAGAGGGGTATATACTGCCTGCGCGTCGCTGATTCCGAACAGCAGCTGCAGGGCGGGAATAATCGTGGCGAAGGAGAAGAGCGATAACACGGTGGACAGCAGGTTGAACAGGAAGTTCAGCACCACTTTCCACTTGTAAGGAGGTATGAAACGGGTGAGCAGTCTTATTATGTGCATTGCAGGTAGCGTTTGATTTGTTCCAACAGGAGTTCCCCGTCATTCATGACAACGTTAATCTCAATTTGGAAGAGTTTGTCTTTCAGACTATCAGGCAGTTCGATGGCGAGCAGGCGGGCATAGTCCTTCTCGGTGGTGAAAACGATGTCGGCCTGTCTGGCGGCTTCCGCAATGTGCCGGATGTCCGCTTTGGTGAATCGGTGATGGTCTGGATAAGAAAGATGAGGGATATCCCCGATATGCTGTACGAGGTATTCCGGACGCGCTATGCCTGTCAGCAGCAGGGCGTTCTTGAACTTGGGCAAAGGCTGGTACTGGATACCGGAGAAGAACAGGTTCTGATAGGCGGGCAGTTGTAGGCGGTTGCTCACCACACGGCGGTCGATTGGTGTCATCGTGTCCGGACACTTGGTCACAATCACGGCGTTGGCTTTTTGGCTTTGCCGCGCGAAATCGCGCAGCCGCCCCCAAGGCATCATATGATCCTCCGTATAAAGACGGTCTGCGGTGGTCAGCAGGATATAGAAACCGCACCGCAGCCTCCGGTACTGATAGGCATCGTCCAGCAGTACCACCCGAACTTTCGGACAGCTTTTCATCAACTGCTCTATGCCCTCGATGCGGTCTCGACAAACGGCGACGGGGACATTTGGGAACTTTCGGTGCAACTGCATGCACTCGTCACCCAGTGTCTCGGCCGTGCTGTGTTCGTCTGCCAGCATAAAACCCCGAGAGCGGCGGCGGTAGCCGCGTGACAGCACCGCCACCTTGTACCGCGAACCGAGTTGGCGAATCAGCCATTCGATATGCGGGGTCTTGCCCGTCCCTCCGACCGAGAGATTACCCACACAGATAGTGGGTATACCGACCTCACGACTGTGGAGGATATGCATATCGTACAGCATATGACGGATACCTATCGCCAGACCGTAAAGCCACGACAGCGGCGCGAGCAATATGTTGCGGAGTGTGTCCAAACCGAGTGTCCGTTAATGGATGACGGGGAAGTTCATGAGGGTCATCACACGCGGTTGCGAGCAGAGTTCTTTCATCTTCATAATCAGTTTCTCCTCATCGCTTGACGTGTCAAAAGCCTCCATCAATTGCGTGTAAAAATCTTTCTTGTTCGGATAGTAGGTCAGTTCGTAATCGCTTGTTCCAGCCATTTCAGCGGCTTTGGCGACAGCCTTGTCCAGACCGCCGATGGCATCCACCAGACCGATGCCTGTCGCGTCTTTGCCAAGCCATACGCGCCCCTCACCGATGGCTTTGATATCGTCCTGCGAGGTGTGCCGCCCTTCTGCGCAGCGACGTGTGAACAGGTCATAGCCGCGCTCCACCATCCGCTGCATTTTCTCGTGCTCTTCCTTGTTCATCCCCTTGTACATGGCGTTGGTCTGCAGGTCGGAATAAGCGTTAGTCTTCACACCGTCAATGTCCAGTCCTACCTTGTCGCGCACCTTGTCCAGATTGGGTATGAGTCCAAAGATTCCGATTGAGCCGGTTAGTGTGGTCGGCTCTGCATAGATATAATCCGCACCGCACGAAATGTAGTAACCGCCGCTTGCCGCATAATCGCCCATTGAGACAACAACGGGCAGTCCTTTCTCACGCAGGGTCTGTACTGCGTGCCATATCTGCTCGCTCGCGTCCGCGCTTCCTCCGGGGCTGTTCACACGCAGCACGACCGCTTTCACATCATCGTCCTTGCGTATCTTGGCAATCTCCTTCACCATCTTTGTACCTACTATCCCGTTGCCTTCTGTGTCGGTTATCTCGCCTTCAGCGTACAGGACGGCAATCTTGTTGTCTGACTCTGTCTGTTTGGCGGTAATGGTCGCCAAAGCGGAGGTTGATATCTTGTTATAGTCATCCGTACCGGTCAGACGGATGAGAATGGAGTCAATATCCTCGGTATAGACCAGACGGTCCACAAACCCGTTCTCCACGTATGCCTCGGCCTGTTGCAGCTCCATATACAGATCCGCATAGCGGTTCAAGTCTTCGGGGGTGATATGCCGACTTGCCGACACGCCTTGCAGCAGTTCGTTCCACAGTCCGTCAATGTATTGTCTGGTCTGTTGACGGTCGGCATCCGACATCTTTGTCATGACATACGGCTCAACTGCAGACTTGAACGTACCCACTTTCAACACCTGCATCTCCACGCCGATTTTGTCTAACAGCCGTTTGAAGTACATCTTGTTGGCACTCAATCCATTCCAACCCACCGTTCCTGTAGGGTTGAGGTACAAACTGTCTGCAACGCAAGCCACGTAATAGTTGGCGTGCGTATAGTTGGATGAATAGGCGATGAGGAATTTGCCCGACTCCTTGTAGTCAATAAGCGCGTCACGCAGAGCCTTGGCGGAGGCGAGCCCCATCTGCATCTCGCCGCCTTGAAGCAGGATGCCGCGTATCTTGTCATTCTCCTTGGCAAGACGTATGTTGTGAACCAGGTCATCCAGTCCGACCACTTCTTTCGCGCTGTAACCGGGCATCTCGCCCATCAGCGAAGCAAAGGGATTGTCCTCCTGACCCTGTTCAACCAATGTGCCTTTCATTTTCAGCACATACACACTGTTATTCTCAAGCGTTGCGCCCGATGAGAACATTTTTCCCAACCAGATGCCCGACAAGACGGAGCATACAATATAAATGACGATGAAAATGATAATGCCTTTCAGGCAGCCGCTTTTCTTCTTGCGGGGTTGTTCTTGATTGTTCATATTCCTTGTTTTTAATTGGTTTTGTCTTTCTCAAGTCGGAATGTCCTGCGGTGGTACGGGGTGATACCGAACTGCCGGATGGCTGCATAGTGGGCGGCGGTCGGGTAGCCTTTGTTCGTGTCCCAGTGGTACTGCGGGTACTCCTCGTGCAGGCGGTTCATATAGTCATCCCGGTAGGTCTTCGCGAGTACGGATGCCGCTGCAATTGACAGGTACTTGCCATCGCCTTTCACCACCGTGTCCGCCGGTATGGCGGGAAATCCGTATGGTTTCCACCTGTTGCCGTCCACGATGATATGCTGCGGGCGTACATTCAGGCCGTCCAAAGCCCGCCGCATCGCCAGCAACGATGCTTGAAGGATATTGATTCGGTCAATCTCCCCCGCCGTCACCTCACTCACCGCCCATGAGAGAGCTTCCCTCTCTATCAGCGGACGCAACGAATACCGTTCGTTCTCGGTCAGTTGTTTCGAGTCATTCAGTCTTTCCCATTCGTCGCTCAGTCCTCCGTTCGGCGGCAAGATGACCGCTGCGGCAAAAACGCTTCCTGCCAGCGGCCCGCGACCCGCCTCGTCGCAACCCGCTTCCAATACGTCCGCTATATAGTATGGTCGCAACATCGTGTCCTCAAAACGGATAACCTATGGCAAAGTGGATAGCGACATCGTCTTTCCAGTTCAGGTTATTGCTAGCCGTGCGCCATTGTTTGCTGTCGTAATATATGCGTGTAGGGTCGTATAGTTTGACTCCTGCGTCCACCCGGAATATAAGGAAACTCAAATCCAACCGCACGCCCGCTCCGTAACTCCATGCAATCTGCTTGTAAAACTCATTCCAGCGGAACACCCCCTGAGGCTGGCTGTCATATTCGCGGATGGTCCATATATTTCCCGCGTCTGTGAAAGCAGCAAGTTCAATGAAGTTCCATACCCGCCAGCGGTACTCAACGTTCAAGTCCAGATGGATGTCGCCCGCCTGGTTGTCGTAGTCGATGCGCGAGCCGTCGCCGTGATACGCTCCAGGCCCCAAAGTGCGTGCCGTCCAGCCCCGGACGTGGTTGCTTCCTCCTGCAAAATAACGTTTCTCGTATGGTATTGACTGCGAATTGCCGTAAGGGAGGGCGATGCCAGCGGCGGCGTGCCATACGATACGGTGTCGTTCCGTGATGATATGGTTGTAGGTGAAATTGGCATCCAATTTGACGTATTGCGAGAATGCCACGTTGCCTATCTTATAGATGCCGTCTTCGGGAAGGGGAAGGAACATTTTGCTCATGCCGTGTAATAAGTTGCCTGCTGTTTCAGCGAAACCGTAGAATGTCAGATAAGAGCGTTTGGGGCGCATTCGGTTGTAGCCCGAGTATCGGCAGCTGTAGTTAATAGCCTCGATGAAGTGGTCTTCATACGAGTATTTAAGCGGGTTCTGATTGGTGACAAAGCGGTCGTGGAACTCGCTGCTCATCCATGGCAGATACACATAACTCAGGTCTATGAAGTTGAACATATGTGTCCAGCCTTGTGTCTGGGGAAGCCGGTAACCCAACGATGTGGTGGCTATTGTCCGTGTGAACTCGTCTGGGCGGGTCTGGTATTGGTAGCCAGCAGCCACTTTGAGGCGATTGACCAGTGAGAGCGACGCATTGGCTTTTGCCTCGATGGCGCGACCACCATTGGCGCGCCATTCGTAGCTGCCGTTCACACCTACTTGCAGTTCCTCTGCGCCTTTGAACAGGTTGCGGTTGGTGTATCCTAGTCCGGCAGCTATACCCCAGTCGCCGTCCGAGTAGGTTCCTTCCAGTTCGGCAGAGAATGAGTTCAGTTTGCCGCGCGACATGACGACATGGCAGTCGAGGGAGTCTCCAGCTACTTCGTCGAACGAGATGTCCACGTAGCGTAGCACGCCCATCTGGTTCATCATCTCATAAGTCTGTTCCACGCGGCGCTCGTTGTACAGGTCGCCCGGATGGATGCGGCAGTTGTGGCGCAGAGCTGCGGGACGCATCAGTTGTTCACCCACCCATGTGTATTCGTACCCTTTTTCCTCGGTGCTGTTCAGCACCACTGAGTCAGGGACAAAAGTGGGATCATAGTCTGTATGGAAGCATACGCGGCGTATCGTGTAGCGTGTGAAGATGCGTTTTTTGTTCAAATCGCTCATCTCACTGAAAGCCCTTGACATGCGCATCTCCACATCCACCTGTTTCTTCCCCGCCGCACTGTCAGCCATGTAGCAAAGGTAGTCTTTTTGCATATTGTAATACCCGATGTCGCGCATACGGCTGGTTACGCGGGCGCGTTCGTTGTCTAATACGAGTGCATCGAAGTTATCACCGTCACGGATGAGGGTGCGACGTTCATCCTCTGCTATCAAGCGCAGGTTCTCCTCCTCTGGAAGGTTATACATGTGACGGCGGATACGGTACGGCTCGCCTGCGGTGATGCGGTATGTCACCTCGACTTTGTTTTTTTTGAGGTAACGCACATTCGTGTCCGCTTGGCAGAGGAAATAGCCTCTGCTGCGCATGGCTTTTATTAATTCGGTTCGGCTCGCTTCCGTCAGTGCGGGGTCGTAAACCTCTGGTGGTTCGCCCATACGGTGTGCCACACGCGCCCACCAGCGGTCAATTTTCTTGGTCGTGTCTGTCGGCGCGGTGTTGTAGATGTCAAGTTGGAGTTTCCAGAAACCCAGAATCTCAGTATTGTTCGTCTGTTTTAGGTAGTTCTTCAGTTCCTTGGACTCTACCTCGTGCGCATCATCGATGACGATGCGGGTCTTATTTAGCAGATACTTGCCTTGAGGGACGAACTTCGCCGTATTGCACGCTGTCAGCAGCAGGCAGAAAACAGTCAGTATGTAAACAGGGCGGCGCAAGGTCAGAGCAGTGAGAATGCCACGTCCATCATACGCGTGAAGGAGGTCTGGCGTTCCTCCGCAGTGGTCGCCTCACCTGTCAAGATATGGTCACTGACGGTGCAGATGGTCAGTGCTTTCTTGCCTGCGCGGGCGGCGTTCATATACAAGGCGGGAGCCTCCATCTCGTCTGCCAGGACACCCATCTTGGTCCAGTTCTGTTTGCGGGGGTTCTCACAGTAGAAGATGTCTGCAGAGAAGACATTACCCACGAAGTATCGGTAGCCGAAGCGTTCGCAAGCGTCAACGGCACCGCGCACAAGTCCGAAGTCGGCTATCGGCGCATAAGTACCAGGAAGGTCGTACTGCGCCGCGTAGTTGCTGTCCGTGCAGCACCCCATTGCTATTACGAGGTCCCCCAGATGGATATACTCTTGGCGGGCACCGCATGATCCTACACGGATGATGGTGTCGGCATCGTAGAAATTGAATAGTTCGTAGGTGTAGATGCCTATGCTTGGGATGCCCATACCGTGACCCATCACCGTTACTGGTTTCCCATTGTGTGTACCCGTAAAGGCGAGCATGCCACGTATTTGGTTCACCACAACGGCATTGTCAACAAATTTCTCTGCCATCATTTGGGCGCGCAGAGGGTCGCCCGCCATTATCACCGTCTTGGCTATTTCGCCGTATTGGGCGCCGATATGGGGTGTGGGTACTTGATTCTTCATATTGCTACTATGTTTCGTGTTTGTTTCAGATATGTTTCCGCCCGTTGAAGATCTTCGGGTGTGTCTATACCGATGGAGTGCTGACCGCTCACCGCCACGCGGATGGTCAGACCGTGCTCTAGCCAGCGCAACTGCTCGAGGCTCTCTGCTTGTTCCAGAGGCGATGGGGGAAGTTCCACGATGTGTCGCAGTATGTCGCCACGGTAGGCGTACATACCTATATGTGCGTAGTGCTTTCCTTGCTGCGCCCATTCGCGCTCCGGGATGCCTCGGAGATATGGGATTACCGATCGCGAGAACATCACTGCGTGTCGATCGGTTTCCGAAAAGACCACCTTTGGGGTGTTCGGATTGGAAAGGGTCACCCATGTATCGGTTTTCTGGAACGGACGCACCAGCGTCCCTATTTCCGTCGAGGGTGACTGGAACAGATTGCACAACGCGTCTATCTGCTCCGGCTGGATGAAGGGCTCATCGCCTTGGATGTTTACTACAACGACATCTCGGTCCGTCAGTGGATAAAGAAAGGGATACCAGGGCGAATGAGGGGCATTCTTCAGTATCTCATACGCCTCCAAACAGCGCTCTGTACCGCAACGGTGGTCACAGCGTGTCATCACTGCTGTGCCCCCGAAGCCTGTCACGCAGTCGTAGATACGACGGTCGTCGGTCGCTACGGCCACTTGTGCAAGGGCATGACTTGCCTGTTCGTAAACACGCTGGATCATCGGCTTCCCCCCAATCAGTGCTAATGGCTTGCCTGGGAAACGGCTGCTGGACCAACGTGCAGGTATAATACCTATCGCTTGCATAATCTCATATAGCCTAATATATCATCTACTATCTTGTCGTCCTAACACCATCTTCTATCCTCACATCTCATTAATAGGATTGCAAGCAACAGGGTGTGATGCCAAGGAACAACAAATAACACGCGCAAAGATAATGCACTTTTTTAATCCGCGCAAATCATAAATAGACTAAACTGGAAATATGCACAAGAACTTATGCGTCCCTCCTTCCTCTACGTCAGAACCATGTCTTAATGTGATTACACGGTGATGAGTTTATGAACAATGGCGTAGATGGTAAGACCCGCAACAGAGTGGATATTCAACTTGCGGGTGATGTTCTTGCGATGGGTAATTACCGTATGTGGAGAAATGCATAGGACATCTGCTACCTCTTTGTTGCTTCGACCACGAGTCAATTCAATCAGCACCTCCTGTTCCCTGTCCGACAGTTCTTCTTCAACGCTTTCCCGTCTCACCTTTAACTTTTTATCTTTCGCTTTTATTATGCATTCATCTTCGATGGCACAATGATCCGCAAAATCCTGCTCGGTATGCCATAAGTCGCTCATGACGCTGATGAGTGGATAGCTAACAGTGTTGTTATTTGGGAAATAGCGGATGATGAGGTTCTTTATCTCTGTCAGTTTGTCAGTAATACGCTGGTCATCGTGTTCATGTTCCTCGTATCTGCCGGCGTTCTCGTGTTCTATATGGGTGCGAATCTCAGCCACAAACTCATCGTAACAACGCAAAATAAGCATCGGTATCTGGCTGCTTGGGTCTGCTGGATTGATAGCCTCGATTAGTGCTTGACGGAGTTTAGGCAGACGGAAATCCAGAAAATATGTGTGTGCGTTGCGAAGGTAACAATCAAGTGTTTTGGCATCTATTTCCACTGGTTGTACCGGCATACGGAACAGTTTATGATTAACAACAGCCAAAAAAGTTGGCGTGTGTACACCATGTATCGCACAGACTTCTTCGATTGTCCGGTCGCCCACTCCCACACCTAACCCGAAACGGCTGATAATCTGAATTGCATCTTCTTCATGTGACATCAAATCACATATCTTGTCTGAACTCTTGTACATAAATCCCGTTACGAATTTGTCATTTACACTCTGCTATTTTTCCAAATAGGGTGCAAAATTACATAAACAAATCTCATTGGAACAACAGGAGAAGTCAAAATCACAACAAATAGGGATATGCGAGTGGCGGTTGCTTTGTCTTCGGATTGTCTGCGATGCTTACGTGAAAGCCTTCTATGAAAGTGGCGGGCTTAAAAGAAATGCGCTTGCATAGTCAATGGCTGTTTCCAAGCCGAACCGCGAGTGCATAAACCAGTTCTTTCAATGCTTCTTTTGATGCAAAGTATTGATTGGTGGGGGCTATAATAATTTTAGTATATCCTTCTCTATTTCCGCCGGAGTGACGGTCGGTGCATAGCGTTTGATGACCTCTCCCTGACGGTTCACAAGGAACTTGGTGAAGTTCCATCTTATATCATTCTTGTTTTGGGTGGTCTTGCTGATAAGTTTGAACATCAATGAGGTCAGTTTCGCCTTAAAGCCTTTTGTTTCCTCTGCCGGAGCATTGTCCTTTAGCCATGTGTACAGCGGTTCCGCTTCATCGCCGTTTACTTTGATTTTCGCAAATTGAGGGAAAGATACCTTGTATTTCAGTTGGCAGAACGTGACTATCTCCTGTTCGGTACCGGGAGCCTGACCGGCGAACTGGTTGCACGGGAAATCAAGGATGACAAGACCTGCGTCCTTGTGTTTCTTGTACAGGTTCTCCAGACCTTCGTACTGAGGTGTGAAACCACAGCCTGTTGCTGTATTGACCACTAATAAGACTTTGCCTTGATATTCTGTTAGTTTGACCGGCTGTTTCTCGGTGTCCGCCACCGTAAAATCATATATTTTCATACTGCGTATAGTGTTATGTAGTTAACTTAGATTTTCATAGAAAGTCCCACAAAATAGGTACGGGGAGTGGAAGGTCCGTATATGTAGTTCGCATCCCGATTCGGACCCTGGTCCAAATCACGTTGGAACTGGTCGAGCACATTCTTCACGCCACCGCTAATCTCAAGGCTATAGTGCTTGTAAAGATGTATCTCGTAAGCCAGGCGAAGACCTAACTCCCAGAAAGAAGGAGTCTTTGTCTCTTCGTCCTGCGCCACAAATCCTGCCATATGCGGTACAATCATAGAACCTGTGGCCTTGCCGTTGATGGAGATAGTGAGCGCATGGATTGGTTTGATATCCAACAGGAGATAGCCGTAGTTGTCCGGTGTGCGTAACATGCGTTTCTGTGCGGTCACATCAGGACTCCACTGCTGCGGCTCCATATACCGGCTTTGCTGGAAGGTGTATCCTGCGGAAAGTTGAAAACTGAAGGCTGATAACTGATAACTTACTTTCCCTTCAAGGTTCATTCCGCCCACCCATGCACCGGATGCGTTCGTGCGTGTCAGTAGCAGGTTTTCGGTAGAATCAAAACCGTCCTCACGCAGGAAGAACACATCCTTCAGAAAGGTATAGAACCCTTCTCCCGTGAGATTCAGTTCCCAGTGTCCGAAACGCTTGTACCAGTCGGTACTCAATGTGGCACTGTGTGAATATTCGGGTCGCAGGTTCGGGTCTAAGGAGATGAGCGACACCTGTCCGCCCACTGCCGCCACATGCAGATCCTCGTCATAAGCCTGTGGCGCACGGTAACCGCTGCTATAACCAGCACGGAGTACCAGTCCCTCAATCGGCGTATAACGCACGGTGGCACGCGGAGTGCAGACCGGTTTGCGGAGCATATTGTGCTTCTCCAGACGTGCGCCAATGAGCACACTCCATTGTTCGTTTTTCCATTCGTTCTGTGCATACGCTCCTGCCACATTCACATCCTGTTTCAGGTCGCGGTTATAACCTGTCATCCGGTCGTGGAGACCGTTGTACGTATATTCCGCACCCACACTCAGGTCGCCGTTCATCAAGCCGCAAGGATACGAGAATCGGTATTGCAGACCGGTGTTAGAGGTGATATCACGGCTACTGCCGTAGGCATTCGGGTCTTTCCCTGTGCCGAAATAACTCTCGCGACCGATATGCTGAACAGCCGAATAGGCTGATACGAAATGGCGGTTGTCTGCCGAGAACCAGTCGAAAGCCAAGGAACCGGCATCGATATTATGACGCAGTTGCTCCGCTATCTCCGCCTCGTGAGGTTGCAAGTCAAAACTGTCTCCTCCACGGCGAAAATCCGTGGTGTGATGGTATTCTGCCGTCAGTTTGCTGTATGCGCTTGTCTTGAAGAATACTCGTGTTCCGGCTGTGGTACTGCGCAGTTGCGGCACCTCGGAAAAACCGTCGTTGTCGCGGTCATACGGGCTGCGCGTACGGTGAGCCGCGAAGAGATATGCGCCTATCTTGCGATTCTCGCTCATGACGGATGCGTTCAGTTCGGTATTGATGTCATAGGTGCCGCGCTCGTTTACGCCGCTGGTGTTGGCGATATTAACGAAATTGCGCACTGGTTCTTTCGTGATGATGTTCACCACGCCGCCTATGGCGTTTGCGCCATACATCGCACTTCCTCCACCGCGAATCACTTCAATGCGGTCAATCATTGTTGCCGGAACTTGTTCGAGACCATAAACAGACGCCAACGAAGAAAACACAGGCCTCGAGTCCATCAAAATCTGACTATATTGACCCTGCAGACCGTTGATCCGCAACTCTGTCTTGCCACAGTTGGAGCAGGTGTTCTCCACCCGCAAGCCCGGCTGAAAACTTAACGCATCGCCTACACAACTAACAGCCGTTGTCTCGAACAATGCAGGCGACAGCACATTAACGATAGTCGCCGCTTCCTGACGCTTGGTGGCATAGCGGTTTGCCGTAACCACTACGCCGTTCAGTTGCTGCGACATCTCATGAATGACGGCTTTAAGCTCTACCGTTTCGCCTTCCTTGATAACCACCGGTAACTCCACCGTCTCATAGCCCACATAACTGATAACAACGGTTTGTCTGCCAAGAGGCAGGTTTTTCAGGAAATAGTGCCCTGACTCATCGGTTGCAGTACCGATATTGGTGCCCTTTATTTGAATACTGACAAAGGGTAAATGCCCGCCTGTTTTCTCATCTGTCACGTGACCGACGAGGTGCGCGTCATACTCATCCTGCGCCACCATCGAACCACAAACAAACACGGCAAAAATAACACAAAATAATACATTCAATCTGTCCCGCATACTGATGCTCCTCACAAAAACGGCCGCAAAAGTATTAAAAATCCCGCATATACTTATGATAGATGGTGATATTTGTCATTTTATCTTCGGGTTCTTAGGAAACCAACCGCGTTCGACACGTTTCTTTTGCTCAAAGAGTTCAAGAATAGACCAGAAGGAAGAGAATGCAAAAGCACCTAAGAGGACGGATATGATGGTATTCACAACGAACAAAGAACCGATGAGCGCGGCGGTTCCGAAAATGGCAAACACCGGCCAGCAGCCTGTGCCCAAATAATACTCCGCCTTAATGACGATAGGGTGAAAGAGCCCTATCATCAAAAAGACCGAAGCACCGATGATGATTCCGTTGAAATTAATCATTTACTCACTTATAAGTTTTCCTGCATAGACACTAGGCGTATCGCCGTAGTTGTTAGACAAACAGAGCGAGTCGGCGGAGATATAGCCTTCCAAATCCGTTACGATATATTTGTCGTAGGGTTTGTTACCGGCAGTAGGCACAATGCTGTCGCCATAAAAGCGAATTACATTGGCATTTTTAGTGTAACCGACACCGCTAATGACCATGTCGATGGTAACAGGCATGAGGGCGGCAAACTTGACATCGAACATATAGATGTCCAACAGTTCATCATTAACGAGCACTATTTTTGTGTGCACATCTTCCTTGGTAAAACCGGAAGAAGGAATGGTTAATAGACCATAAGCCTCGTAAGAACTCTCGTTTTCTTTTATTTCCGGCTCTTCGGAAGCAATGTGACATGCGGACAGCATGCCGGCTAAAAGAACAAATAGAAAAATCTTTTTCATATCTTAATGATTATATTTCGAATCGTATCGTTGCACCCAACTCACGCGGTTTGCCGCGTTGCAGAAAATCGTTACCCATGGAGCGGAAATAGAACACATTGTAAGGCGTGTCGGTGAGGTTACGTCCCCACAGTTCCAATCTGGTGTATTTCCATTCTAGCGTCAAGTTGGCAGCCAAGAGGGCATAAGGCGTTTGTAGGCAGTCGTTCTGTTCGTTCCAATAAACAGGTCCAATGATATTTGTGTGCGCGGAAAATGACAGTGCCTTCAGCCATTTACGTCCCACACGGTAGCCTGCTTGGACGAGGGCGTGCGCCGTGTGTTGAGGCGCATAAGGAATATAGTTGCCGGAATAGTCGCCTATACCATCGTTAAAGTCAATGAACCGTGCATCGGTATAGCCGTAAGAGGCATCAATGAGACCATGCCAGTCGCCTTGTTGCCAACGGTAATGAAGTGCCACTTCCGCGCCCCACACGCGTGAACGCGCGGCGTTCGCCATCATCCGCCCCGTTGTCTTGCCATTCGGGAAGATGGTGACTTGCTGGTCGAAGCACTGGATATGAAAGGCATCAACATCTATCTTCAGACCCTCTGCAGGCGTAAAATGAGATCCGAGTTCAAAGGTCCAGTCGCTTTCCGGCTTGTAGGAAGTAATGGCTGCATCCGAGAAACGCGGGTCAGCCATTTCCAGATGCAAACCCATGTCTGCTGCCATATCCGTCATAACCTGGTTCTGCGTAATGGTACTAAATATCTGAGGATTGTAACCGCCTGCCTTGTGCCCTTTGGCAGCATAACTATAAATTGTGCCCCAAGAAGCATCATAGGAAACCGCCAGACGCGGTAGTACCTCGGTATAATTCGCCGCTTTCATACCCTGTATGCGGGTTCTGACGGTTTCGAATTCTGTCATAATCATCGTAAACCGGTAGTTCATATCTGCCGTACTGAGGTAGTCCATACGCGTGTGCTCATAATCGATACGTAAGCCCGCGTTGATATGCCAGTTACCGAAATGAAAGTGGCTCTGATGATAAAGTGCCATACCCGCGTTGAACAAATCAAAGGTGCTGAGAATGGGTAAAGTGCTGTCGGATATCTCAATTGAATCATCCGGAAAGACTGTTTGTATACCGCGGTTGGCGTTGCCTAAAATCAGCTCTTCAATACCCTCGCGCATAAATACGACCGGCGCCTGCATGGCGTTGGCTTTCACAAAAGAACCCAGCCCGATTGTCCAATCGTACCATGCGCAGGGCTTGGGTGCACGAAGTAACGCGTCGAACGTGCCGTTATGCTGGCATTGCGTCTGCCGAAGCGTAAAGATGTCCGCAGGAGTATAGTCGTTGTCCATGTGCATGTCATCGCGCATGAACTGATAACTCGCCACCAACTGCAGATGCCAATCGGCATGCGTGTAGTCGGCACGGAGCGAAGGCAGAACAGCCAGTCGTTCATAACTGCCGTGGCTGTTGTAGTTGATGCGCCCTGTTGATACCGAGGCATACGGAAAAGCACCTTGACGTGCCCAGTCGGCATAGACAGTACCAGTGACGCGCCATTCGTCCGAAGGTCTTCCGTCCAAGACGATTCGTCCGCCCGCTTGTTGTCCGTCATCAATCTTCTGACCCGTATAATCGTTGGTGTAAAAGCCATCCGTCCGCTGATAGCGCGTTGCTATGCCCCACCCGAAATCCTTTATACCTTGTCGATTGTCCCTTTGTCCGTAATACGATGCTTGTGCCTGTACTGTATTCGCAGTGGCATAACTGACTAACCCGTGCACGGAATACGTAGTCATATCCAAGGGCTGCAGCGTACGTATCTCCATGACGCCGGCAGGCGAGTTGCGCCCATACATACTTCCTTGCGGTCCGCGTAACAACTCGATGCGCTTGATGTCCTGCATGGCGTGGTCGTACATGTTTTTATCCAACAACGGCACACCATCGACCACCATTCCCATCACCGGTTCATTGATACGACTGCCGAGACCGCGTATGTATATGGATGACGTCATCGCACTGCCGTAGTCGGGCATATAGACATTCGGAATCAAACGGCTCACATCCTTGGGTGTCACTGCTTGCGTCTCATTCAACAGGCGGCTGTCAATGACACTTATCTGCATTTGCTGCTGCGTGGGCGGGCGTGCAATACGCGACGCAGATACCTCCACGTCCGGAAGGGAAACCGTGTCAGCCCGTTCTTCCGGCGCAGTCGCATCAATACGTGTCACGGAAGCGACTACCAATGTCATCAAGAGAAATACCTTTGTGCGCACAAACATGTATTTTTGTTTTCGGCGGCAAAGGTAGTGCGTTTTTCTTAAGCAAAGATTAAGATTTTCTTAAGACGCATCAAAATCCCCATCAATAGGGATACGAAGTTCGTTGACTGTGCCGTTAATGTCGAGTGACAATGAGAAATGGCGCATCGTCAGTTTGGTACTTACCCGCAGCACCCCTGGTTGGGAACACGGAAGCAATGCTGTCAGGATGCCGTCCAGCATGTGCCGGAATGCTTCCGGTTCGATGGTCAGTTCGTTGACGAAAGGCGTGAGATTCAACTGGGCGACCAATCCGGCAGATGCGAGTTCCACTTCGTGAATGCGCAGCCATTCGTCGAGAAACGATTGCAGGTCGATAGTGTAACGCGTGACTGTTCGTTCGATGCGGAAGATGAGACCTGCTCCGCGTATGGTTTCTATAGGACGGTTCTTACTCCATCCCAGTTTGCGACGCAGTGCATTGAGATGCACGTCAATCGTTCCTGTATCATACTGAAAGCGCTGTCCCCACACGTGGTCAAGCAACTCCTGCCGCGAACAAATCCTGTTAGCATGCGCAGTCAGATAATCAAGAAGTCCGTATTCCAACCCGGTCAGGTGCATTTCCTGTCCGTCCCTGCGCACGCTCCGTTGCTCACGGTCTATCTCTATATGGTCGGTAATGAGTGAGTACATAGAATCGTCAGCGGATTTGTCATATTCCGCATAATATGGTGCGCCAGAGGGTGTCATACCATTTGCGGCCATACAACTGCTGATAGTCGATGAACAGGATGATATATGACACAAATTCGGGGAACACAAAGGGTTCCAAGGTCAGCGTCGGCCGCGTCCATCCCACTATCAATATCCAGATTGTATTGACGAACTGCAACTGTGCCGCCACAAAAATCTCAATCGTCAGTATTTCCGGGAAATTGTAGTTAGCCTGCTTGCTCTTTGCCTGCACAAAATCATTCATACGGCGAGGCGACTTACGGAAGAGCAACCAAGTAAAGAATACAGGAAGAATAAAAGTGGTCAGCAATTTGAATGTCATGTGTTCCTCTTTCCACAGGCGGTATTTTTCCATGTATTTAACGCATGTCCACACAGGCTTCGCCTCTTCTCTGACTTCTTCCGTGATATCCGCCTTGGAGAGCCTGCGCTCGAAAAGCACCTCCAGCGATTCGCCTTTATCCACCTTTGCCGGCACGATGGCGAGCGCTATAGCGAGCAAAATGGTTGTTCCCATCAGCAACTGAAACGGCTTTAAGTACCGCCGCCCTTTGCCGTTGACAAAATCCGACATCACATAACCCGGCCTCCACAGCAGTTGCCACAGAGTCTGCCAATACTCTTTCTCACCCAACTCTGCCATGATGATACGAATCACTGTAAAGAACGTGATACGTCTTTCTTTGCCTGCGTTTCCGTTGATGGCGTCACTATCCTCCTCGCCGTACAACTCCTGCTTGTGCTGCCATTCCCTGACATGCTCGCCCGTCCACTGCCGCGCAGAGTGAATCTTCCCCCGCACACCCTGCCACCAACCGGCTATCCAGAGTCTCTTTTTTGTAGGTTTCTTTTTCATTATCCGATTACAATTCCCTATTTCCGCTGCAAAGGTACAATAAATCTGATTTATACAAATATTTCTGTTACAAAAATACAAGCAAGGTGCGTTTTTGACAACCACATTCAGTATGACAAGGATGTCTTTCCCAATTAATAGGTATGTCGCAGATGGCAGACAGGCAGTAATTTTGTAATAGGAAATGAAATGTGAAAGTGAAAGCTGAACAGAATATGAAAAAACTGGCAATCATTTATACTGTATTGACCTTGTGCGTATTAAAAACACAAGCGGATGATAGCATCAAGGTGAGTGCAGCGGACTTGCAGGCACTTATGCAACGCGTGGAACGGTTGGAGCAGGCGCAGGCGAATCCTAATAAATGGGGATATGTAGATGGTGTCACCGGAGCGACCAAACAAGTGTCGAAAGACACCATAAAAACCGACACCCGTTCAGAACCGGAGCAAGCCAGCCATGCGGAGCATAAAAACCGTTTCACCATCGGCGGATACGGAGAAGTCACCGCCAAGCACTGCTGGTACTCCAACAACTATCTGCGGTACGGCAAGAATCCGGAGAAGTACGCCAACGACCATTTCGGTGAGTTCGACCTGCCGCACGTGGTTATCTACATGGGTTACGACTTCGGCCAAGAGTGGAGCGTCGGCACAGAGATAGAGTTCGAGCACGGAGGCACGGAATCCGCCATCGAGATAGAAGAGGAAGAAGGCGGTGAATACGAAAGCGAGATAGAGCGAGGCGGCGAGGTGGCGCTGGAACAGTTCTGGCTGCAGAAGGCGTTTAACCGCTATGCCATCCTCCGTGCGGGAATGCAGGTTGTTCCTGTCGGCGCACTCAACGCACACCATGAATCAACAGAGTACTTCGGTGTGTACAGGAATGAAGGTGAGTTCACTATTCTTCCCTGTACCTGGCACGAGGTTGCACTCACGTTCATGGGCAGCACCAAGAACGGCTGGCACTACCAAGCGATGTTCCTGCCGGGCCTTGACAGCGACCGTTTCAACCGCAAGAACTGGATAAAACCCGGCACAGGCAGTCCGTACGAGTTCAAACTGGCGAACGTGTTTGCCGGTGCGGCGAGAATAGACTACACCGGCGTGGAAGGTCTGCGACTGTCGCTTTCCTGCTATTGCGGCAATTCGTTCCGCAATACGCTCAGCAAGACCAACGCCGAACTGGATGCCAGTGCCTACAAGGATGTGAAGGGCACGGTCTCTATTGGCTCGTTTGATATCGCATACAAAGGGTACGGTGTCATCGTGCGCGGCAGTGCGACTTACGGTCATCTAAGCGATGCAGCCGCTATCACGCAGTATAATATCTCCATGCGCAAGGGCTCGGTATCGAGCAAGCAATGGGTGGCATCGGATGCTGTAGCCGCAGGCATAGAGGCGGGCTTTGACTTCTTTCGTCTGAACAAGAAACTGGCGGAGAAAAAGCAGCAGTTCTATGTGTTCGGGCGTTACGACTACTACGATTCGATGCTCCGCTATGACAATCAGCCTACCGACATGTATGCGTGGTGCGGAAGACACCGCGCAGCCGTGGGTATCAACTATTTCCCCATCAAGCAGATTGGCGTAAAGGCGGAGTTCTCGTACGGGATACTCAAACAAGGAATACGCGCGGACGGTACGCGCGGAAAGATATACAATGACGAACCTCAGTTCGCGATAGGCATTGTCTATGCTGTACTGACCCCATTTTATTGGACACAATAATTGTTTTATTATGAGACAAAGAGTGTCATTAGAGTTAAAACATGAAGCTCTGGGACTTCTGGAATCGGGCGAGTCAGTCGCTGCGGTCAGCAAGCGTCTGCATATCAGTTCCGGAGAGTTGCGTACCTGGGTTCTGGTTTACGCGAAAGAGGGTGAGAAAGGCTTGTCCGCCTACCCTAAAAACATCTGCACGGACGAGATAAGACGCAAGATTGTTTGCAGATACGGGAAGGAGCGTGTACCTTTGCACACGCTAAGCGC
>JAGCWE010000120.1 GCA_017962005.1 Paludibacteraceae bacterium
ATCTGATACCCTGAGAACGCTCCCCATACACCCCACGTAACGACGGTGATGAGGATAAACACTAACCAAAGTTTGTCTTTCATAAAGCTATTTACCATTTAATCATTTACGATTTACGATTTATTTTATCATTGGGTCATTTAACCAATTCAAAATAAGGGAGGCGTTCCAAGGGCACATTGATGCGATAGGTCTTACCGCCTTTGTATTTCTTGCCCTGTTCGTCCCGCCACATACCTTTGGGCAGTCGCACATCACGTTCGAGGCGATTGTCCACTACCGGTGCTACCAGGTAACGGTCGCCGAGCATAAACTGGTCTTTGCAGTGAGCAAATCCCTGGTGCGGGAACTGATATTCCATCAGCCGGACGATAGGCTCTCCGGTCTTGGAAGCCTGATGGGCATATTGCATTATGTAGGGTCCGAACTCGGCGTGCAGTCTGGCCATTCGTTGCACAATAGCCAGATTATCCTTGCTCAATATACGCCACGGAGCCACCGAGAACTGCATCATCGGCATCAGTGCGTGTACCTGCGCCGAACGGACGATCAGCGCTTGGTCGAACTCATCGTCTTTGATATTGAGGAAAGCGGCAAACTGTCCTCCTCCAATCATGTCAGGGCACGCGTACGCATAGCCCAAGAGACCCGCCACGCACATCTGCGGGATGAGTTGTTGCACCGCCGCCCAACTATAGTCCTTGTCGCCAAGACGCTGCACGAGCGGCTTGCCGCCCATCTTCCAGCACGCGCGGTACTCATTGAACGGGAACGACAAGCCAATGCGGGCCCATGAGGTCGTGTGATCGACCGTGGTGGCATCCTTGTTATAGGCCACAATAGCCGTGGACGCATAGCAGTTATTGTCGCCGGCATCGAACTTGAAACCGTCAATGCCATACTCCTGTTGCGCTTTGCGCAGCACTTTGACGAAATAGTCCGCCGCCGCAGGATTGGTCAGGTCATAGCAAGCCGAATAGCCGTTCCACCAGTTGAGAATAGCCGTACCACCATTCGGATTGCGCAACAGATAGCCCTTGGCCTCCAGTTCACGGTACTCGGGTGAATCGGGACTGACGAAAGGACAGATCCAGACCATCACTTTGAAACCCAAGGCGTGGAGTTCATCAATCATGCTTTTGGCATCGGGGAAACGCTCAGCCTTAAACTGGAAGTTGCCATAGTAGCGCTGCCAGTTGTCGTCAATCATCAACACGCCGGCAGGAAAACCGTTGTCGATTACCGCGTTGGCGTACTTGAGGATGTCCGCCTGGTTCTGATTGTACATCAGTTCAATCCAGGTGTTGTATTGGGGCATCGTGAAGAAGAGCGTGTCCGGCAACATCCCGTTAGCAGGGAAATACTTGGCTTGCGCAGCCAGATAGGCTTCGCGCAAGGTGTTACCCGCCTTGACCTTAGTGAGCGGCTCAGATGTCTCTATCTCGCCATTCTTGACGGCAAAAGAGAACGCATTGTCCGACCACATATATTCTCCTTCGGAGGAGAGGAACAGCGGCACCAACTGATTGTTCGCGTCCTGCGTAAAGAGGTCGAAACGCTGCAAGTCCGTGTAGGGTTGCTCATGGCCCAAGCCGACCGATGCGCCCCACCAATTCTGCGCGTTGCAGCTGATAGAAAGCAGCAAGCACAAAATATTTACCAGTTTGGAATTTACCATTGATTCATTTATTTCACCGTAATAGTGGTCAGATAGTTGTAGCCTGTCTCTTCTTCCCACATATTCTCGTTGGCGAGGCGGATGGAGAATCGCGGGTCATCATGGATGGAGGTGTAGGGATCCGGCAGGTTGAGATAGAGTTTGTATTCGCCCTGCATAGCGGCATCCAGGACACAGGAGAGTGTGAAGGAGTGCTCCTCGCCGGGCAGCCAGAAACGCGGGTCTACATCTTGCGGGAACACATATTTCTGCTTGGGGTCGGACGCACTGACAAAAATCAGTTCAACAGCACGCTTATTCACAGGAGCCGCAAAACCAGCGTTGTGCAATTGGAGATAAGCATCGTATTTCTTGCCGGCCTTCGGCTCGGAAGTGACGATGGCTCTATCCAGCGTGAGACGATAGCCGATGCGCATCAGGATGGTATCCATCGTACCGTCGTTGCGCCACATTCCGGTAACTTCTTCACGGTAATCGCGATTGATGTACGTCCAGTGGAAGCGTGCCATTTGTTTGAGGGCATTCTCGCCATTAGAGAGACTGTGCTTCTCGCAGGTTTCGCCGCCCATAATGGTATATTTGGTATCCTCTGCCCAGAAATCACGCTCTTTGTTTCCGCCTATATAGGTACCTACGTCATTTTGTGAAGAAACGAAGCAGTCGTTGTGTCCGCCTATACGCGATTTAAACGACCCGCTATGCGCTTCTTCGGCTGTCAGCGGAGAAGACAGGGTGTCGCCGTTCATCTTAAGCCAGCGCATCTTGTATGCCGGTACTCGCAGACAAACCTGACGACTCTCCGGTACAGCGCGGAGCATATGCTCCAGCACTTCCCAACGAGGAACGAAGTCTTCGTCACGAGACGGGTTAAACTTATAGCCGTTGTCCGTATAATACCATTCACCCCAGGAACCGAGCCATCCGCATTGTACGCAGAGAATGACATCAGCATGTTTCTGGAGATAAGGCGCAACCTGGTCCATATGACGGTGAATCCATTCCGGTGTAGCGTTCCACGGCTGGTCCTTTTTATCCATACTATACTTATAGGAGAAGCGAAGCACGACTTTAGCGCCGCCTTCGCGTAGGGCATTCATATTCGTTTCCAGGCGGTCCAGAAACTCCTGCGGGATATCGCTCTCCATATAATCGGTCAGATAATAGGAGTGAAGATAAAGAGAGAGTTTGGCCGCTGACTCACGGTTTTTGTTGATGGTTACAGCGGAAGCGTGTGAGTTCAAATCCGCCGAAGTATAATAGACCTGCGCAAACAGTCCGCGTTCCGGGTTTGGGAAGATCTCATCTGATTCTGTAAATATCAGCACAGTACCTTTCGGCTCGCTATCGGGGTTGCAAGCTGCAAAAAACAGGATGCATAATACTATGGGAAGGAAGTTTCTCATAACAAAGGAAATAAAAAACGGTACCGGTGTGGGGCGGTGTGCCTCCACACCGGCACCTTCAATCACCATTGATTAAGCTTAATTGTGTTGTTTGTTAAAATAACAAAATTCCGGAAATTATTTGTTAATTTTAACTTTCAGTTTAGCAACCTTACCGGAAGGATTCTCATCGGTAGCAGAACCGCAAGGAAGAAGACCTACAGAGCTCCAGTTTTGTTGGATATCGCAACCGATACCGAACTCATCGTTGTTCAGCTCATGTACAGTACCGAGCAACTCGCGGAGGAGTTGGATCTCGAACTTACCATC
>JAGCWE010000121.1 GCA_017962005.1 Paludibacteraceae bacterium
AGGGTGTCATCACCACCTACGCCGAGCCGCTTGACTACACCAACGAGTGCCACTGCCCCAAGTGCGAGGCGGAACGCAACAGGAAAGTGGGAGCGGACAAGGCTGTGGATGGCGTTATCTCGCTGCTCAAGGGCGAGCGTATGAATATCGAACCCGCACACCTCAAACGCCACGAGCGCAACGAGGCAAGGAAAGGGTAGGGTTGAATATGGCAAGCAACGGGGCTGACTCCATAGAGAGTTAGCCCCGTTGCTTTGATGCCGGCATTCTGACACCCTCTTTCGTTTCCTGTTTTTTGAAAAGTCTGTTTCGTCCGTTACGCTGCTTTTTATTGCTTTTTTGTTTGTTTACCCGACTTTATCGCCGTAACTTTGCCGCCCGTTAGAAAAAAGACATGTTAGTTATGGATTATCATCCCGCTGCGGGCGGACGCAAGTCGTGTTGGTGTGCCATCGCACTTTCCCTGCTTATACTTCTCCCCTGTCCTGTTTCATCGGAGAACGTCACGCCTGCCAAAGACCTTCCGTCGTACTATGCGGCGGTGAACAGCCAGTCCGGTGTCGAGCTCTTCAAGAAGATTTCCGCCATCAGCATAGTCGGTTACACGTCACTCGGATACGACGGGCTCAAAACAGCCTATCTCACCACCGATGTCTATCCGAAGGGGCATGCCCGTGCGGGACAGATATGGGATATGTACGGCGAGTGCGGAGCGTTCAAGTCCGGCGCCTGCGGCAGTTACAAGAACGAATGTGACTGCTGGAACCGCGAGCACTCCATCCCCAAAAGCTGGTTCGGCGAAAAGACTGCCAATGCCGGATGCGACATCTTCCACGTCGTTCCCACGGACGGCAAGGTCAACAACGCACGCGGCAATCTGGATTTCGGGGAAGTGGGGAGCAATGTCACCTATTCGTATAATGGCAACAAAGTGGGCACATCGGTTGCGTCCGTCACCACCGCCCGCAAGACCATCGCCACCGTGGCAGGCGGCAAGGCCTCGGCAAGCGGATTGAAAGTATATGAGCCCCTGGACGAATACAAGGGCGATTTCGCGCGCGGCTATTTCGGCACCCTCGTACGCTGGTACACAAAATACGATTTCACGCAAGGCAACAGCACCTTCTCCTGTGTCCGTTCTGTTTCCGCAAGCAACTATTTCGGTTTCACCGCCTATGGCGTGGCGCTGCTGATGAAGTGGCATCGCGAGGACCCCGTGTCGCAGAAGGAGATTGACCGCAACAACGGCATACAGCAGACACAGGGCAACCGCAACCCCTTCATCGACTATCCCTACCTCGCCGAATACATCTGGGGCGAGCGGAACGGCGAGCGTGTCGATATGGCGCATCTCATCTCCTCTTCCGACGCACGGTTCATACCGGGAGAAAGCAGCGGATGGATTGAGGATATTACCGCTGTTGATGAGACGCTGCTGCAACCTCAGGCGCAGAAGGTACTCATCAACGGGCAAATCTATATCCGGCTCAATGAGCAGCTCTACAACATCACCGGACAACCCGTCACTATTGACAGATAACATACTAACTATAACAACTAAACTAAACATTTTTCATCATGGCAGAAGAAAAATTGAATCTGTTGGCTGACTTCCCCGCCATCTCCACAAAGGAGTGGAAGGAGAAGATAGTCACCGATTTGAAGGGTGCCGACTTCGACAAGAAACTTGTATGGCGCACCCCGGAAGGCTTCAATGTGCAGCCTTTCTATCGTCAGGAAGACCTCAAAGGTCTGAAAACCACGGTGTCAGCCCCCGGTCAGTTCCCCTACGTGCGCGGCACGAAAGAGGATAGCAACGAATGGGCTATCCGTCAGAACATCTGCGCCTGCGACAACGCGCGCAAGGCCAACAAGAAAGCCCTCGAAGTGCTGAACAAGGGCATCACCTCGCTCGGGTTCTGTCTTGACGCGGAGAAACTCAACTACCGCTTCATCAAGAACCTGCTTCAGGACATTGACGCGCGCGCCATCACCATCAACTTCAGCATCTGCGCATGCCACGCCCCCGAACTGGCAAGCATCCTCGTCCGCTACTACGGGCGCATGGGCTACGATATGAAGTCGGTCTATGGCTCTATCAACGTGGACCCCATCAAGAGCATGCTGCTCAAGGGCAAGGACATGAGCCGCGAACAGGCGACGGAGAAACTGGTTGCCACAGTGAAAGCCGCCAAACGCCTTGTCAACTACCGCGTTGTGGGCGTTAACAGCGTCATCATCAACAACTCCGGCGCGTACTGCGCACAGGAACTCGCCTACGCCCTCGCTTGGGGTGCCGAGTACATGACCATGATGACCGAGGCTGGCGTAGCCAACTACGAGGCAGCCCGTAACATCCGCTTCAACATGGGCATCGGAGGCAACTACTTCATGGAGATTGCCAAGTTCCGCGCCGCCCGTCTGCTGTGGGCGAAGATTGTCGAGGCTTACAAGGCTCCCGCCTTCACCGCCGCGCTGAAAGAGGCCGCGAAGATGAACGTCAGTGCGGAAACAAGCCGCTTCAACATGACCATCTTCGACGCATACGTCAATCTGCTCCGCACACAGACCGAGACGATGTCCGCCGCCCTCGCTGGCGTGGATGAGATTACCGTCACCCCGTTTGACATCACCTTTGAGAAACCGACCGACTTTGCGGAGCGCATCGCCCGCAACCAGCAGCTGATGCTCAAAGAGGAGGCGCATTTCGACAAGGTGGTTGACCCCGCAGCCGGTTCGTATTATCTTGAGAACCTGACCAATAGTATCGCTACCGAGGCTTGGAAGCAGTTCCTCGCCATTCAGGAGCAAGGCGGCATGTTTGAGATGGTAAAAGCCGGCAAGGTGCAGGAAGCCGTGGTCGCCAACCTCAAAGCCCGTCTTGGCGATGTGGCAAAACGCAAAGAGGTGCTGCTCGGAAGCAACCAGTTCCCAAACTTCACCGAGACCGCCGCGAAGAAAATCAAGGCCAACGCCGGTGCATGCTCCAGCATCTGCAACTGCAAGGACAAGAAAGAGCAGTCCTGCGGCTGCGGTGACGCTTGCGAGAAGACCGCCATCCCGACACTTCCCGTGGCACGTGCCGCCGAGGAGTTCGAGACCCTGCGTCTGACCACCGAAGGTGCCAAGCGTCAGCCCGTCGCCTTCATGCTCACCATCGGCAACCTCGCCATGCGTATCGCACGCGCGCAGTTCTCGTGCAACTTCCTTGCGTGCGCGGGATATAAGGTGATTGACAACAACGGCTTCAAGACCGTGGCTGACGGTATCAAGGCCGCCAAGAAAGCCAAAGCCGACATCATCGTGCTCTGCTCGTCGGATGACGAATACGCCACTTACGCTCCCGAGGCTTGGAAGATACTGCAGAAAGAGGCAGCCAAGGCTCCTGAGAAGCAGCATCCGATGTTCATTGTCGCCGGTGCTCCTGCCTGCATGGACGACCTGCAGAAACTCGGCATCGAGAACTTCATCCACGTCCGTGTGAACGTGCTTGACACACTCCGTAAATTCAACCAGCAACTCCTTAACAAATAAGTACTATGAAACCGAATTTCAAAGACATAGACATCAAGAAGGTTTCTGCAACAAAAGTTGAAGGAGCCAACGCAAGCAACTGGCAGACACCCGAACTCATCGATGTCAAGCCCGTTTACACCAAAGAAGACCTGCAGGGCATGGAGCACCTGAACTACGCTTCGGGTATTCCGCCTTTCCTGCGTGGCCCGTACAGTGCCATGTATCCTCTGCGCCCGTGGACTATCCGCCAGTACGCCGGTTTCTCCACCGCCGCCGAGTCCAACGCTTTCTACCGCCGCAACCTCGCCTCCGGTCAGAAAGGTCTTTCCGTGGCTTTCGACCTGCCGACACACCGCGGCTACAACGCTGACAACATGCGCGTTGTCGGTGACGTGGGTAAGGCGGGCGTGAGCATCTGCTCGCTCGAGGATATGAAAGTGCTGTTCGCAGGCATACCCTTGAACAAGATGTCCGTCTCCATGACCATGAACGGTGCCGTGCTGCCCATCCTCGCTTTCTATATCAACGCTGGCTTGGAGCAGGGCGCGAAGCTCGAGGAGATGGCGGGTACCATCCAGAACGACATCCTCAAGGAGTTCATGGTGCGCAACACCTATATCTATCCGCCTAAGTTCTCGATGAAGATTATCGCCGATATCTTCGAATACACCTCGCAGAACATGCCTAAGTTCAACAGCATCTCCATCTCCGGCTACCACATGCAGGAGGCGGGTGCCACGGCTGACATAGAGCTGGCATACACGCTGGCTGACGGTATGGAATACCTCCGTGCCGGTGTCAACGCCGGTATGTCGGTGGACACTTTCGCGCCGCGTCTGTCCTTCTTCTGGGCTATCGGTATGAACCACTTCATGGAGATTGCCAAGA
>JAGCWE010000007.1 GCA_017962005.1 Paludibacteraceae bacterium
GGTATAATTCGTAATCACAATCTCTTCAAACTTGGCAGTATAGGTCTTGTTCTCGGTGAGAGTGAAAGAGATATTCTGACCATTGTATTCCGGTCCGTAAACCTGCGTCTCGCCATCATACCAACCCAAGAAACGATAACCGTCCATCGCAGCGGCATAAATGACTACCTCCGTATTCTCTCGTACGGTAATCCAATTTTCCCATTGATTTTCACTATCATATTGTTCTTCTTCATCTATCAGATTGTCATTATCGTTTGGCCAAGTATCAATATCACCTCCTTTTGTAGGATCTGCCACAACAAGGATTGTATAGGTAGGAATCTCCTCAAACTTCGCCGTATATGTCTTGCTTGCAGTTGCCTGAACAGAATAATCTGAATTAGTGCTGATTAACTCATCGCCGTCATACCATCCCACAAACTGATAACCCGCCGTGATTTCATCAAAACTAAGCGTAACAGTTTCGCCTTCCATCACTTCCACCCAGTCGGATCCGCCATCAATATAGTTGTTGGCATCCGTATATACATAATTAACCGCCTCCAAAGGATCCGCCACAGCCGTAATAACGTAGGTCGGGTACGCCTCAAAAACAGCCGTCAGATCCCAATCCTTCGTCACTTTAATCGTACGCGGGTAGTCCGTCTTACCATCCGACCATCCGGCAAAATAGTAGAGCACATCATCGTTCAAGACAGGCGTAAGCGTAATCTGCCTGTTCTTCGCCACCTCGAACTCAGTGTAGTTGCCATTTTCGTCGGTGTCGTGGTACGTCTCGTCATTCACATCACCGTCTCCGCTGATATCCACAGCCACATAACCGGCTTCCGAATCGGAGGTTGAGATAGAGACCGTGTAGTTGACCGACCAACCACTAATGCTCAACATAATCGCGAGCAACATTAGTAATGTCTTTCTCATAGTTAATTAGAATTTGTTAATATTAAGTTAATTGTTATACAACACAAAAAAAGCGCGGAGTTCCTTGTCCTTCACGCTCTCGTAGGTCTTCGCAATACCTGTTTGTAGTAGAAAAACAACCGAAGTCCACGCCGAATATGTACCCGCATTGCGCCGGTTGCCTGCAAACAGACAACGTGGCGTATGCAATCAATACATACCCTGAGGACATCTATTGTTAACTGCCCCGACTACAAACCAGAAATTTTGCGAAGTTCACGAGAGTCGCAAACAGCGTTCAATAAACGCCTTGTTCAATATGTCTCTGTCCCACCCCGAATGAATGACATAACCCCTCCGGCGTGAAACATCGCGCAAAAGTACGGTATTTTTATTAAATACAAAATGTATTCTGCAAAAAAAAAGATTGTACTACTGACGAAAGGGAACTCTTATGGTGAGGGAACGGTGAGATATCGGTGTGGTCAGCGGACTAACATAAGAATCACATATAAATCACATAAGAATCACATAAGGGAAATTGAAAGTTGAAAGTTGAAAATTGAAAGGGGAAAGGGGGAAGGAAGTTGAAAATTGAAAATTGAAAGGGGTAAGGAGGGAGGGGGAAGGAAGTATGAAAAGCGATTTTTTCGGGAACACTTGGCAGATATGCTGTTTTGTCCGTACCTTTGCGGCGGCAACGGTTTGCTGTCACTTACAGACAGACTTCGAGCGACAACAGTCAGCCGCCAACGGCAGACAGCGAACAGAGCGACAAACACATGCAATTGCAACAGATAGCATACAGAGCATCCAGCCTTCTCCGGCACCGGCTGACGGCGTGGAACACCGGCGGCGAGGGAATCCATTCGCCATACCTCTTTTACTGGGTGCGCCACTGCCTGTACGACAGAAACCGGTACTACGCCTTTGACCGGATAGAGAAACAACGGTCCGCCCTGCTCCACTCCACCAAGACCCTGACAGTCACCGACTACGGGACAGGCAAAGACCGGCATGCCACACGGCAAGTGAAAGACATAGCCACCACATCGCTCGAGAAAGCAAGAAACGCCCAAACACTCTTCCGCTTAGTCCAATTCATCGGCGACAAAGAACTGGACAGCCAACGAGGAGACGAGGGACTGCACATCCTCGAACTGGGAACCAGCCTGGGGATAACCACCGCCTACCTGGCAAGCCCATCGTCCAAGAACAAAGTGGTCACCATGGAAGGCAGCAAGTCGCTGACCGCCACAGCCCGGGACAACTGGCAAAAGCTCGGCCTACACAACATAACCGCCGTGGAAGGGAACATAGACGAGACACTCCATTCGGTGCTGACGGATTTGCAGCGTGTGGACCTGGTCTTTATGGACGCCAACCACACCGAAGAAGCGACACTGCGCTACTGGGAGGCGATTGTCCCCCACGTCGGGAAGAAGTCCGTGATTGTGCTGGACGACATCCACTGGAACAAAGAGATGGAACGAGCCTGGCGCACCATCCAACAGGACAAGAGAGTGACATGCACGATGGACACGTACGACATGGGGATGACATTCTTTGACCCCGCCTACCTTCACAAACATTTCAGACTGAGGATATAACCAAACACCATACAACAATGAAGATATACACAAAAACCGGCGACGGCGGCCTCACCTCCCTCGCCAACGGCGAACGGGTAAAGAAGACAGACGCCCGCCTGGAATGCTACGGCACAGCCGACGAACTGAACAGCTGGGTCGGCCTATTGCGCGCGCGTACCGATAATGCCTATCAGGAGCAACTGGGCGAGATACAGAACAAACTGTTCAATCTGGGAGCACTGCTGGCGGAAGCCGAAGGCGACGACTGGATTACCCGTGACGACGTGTCACGCATCGAGGAATGGATAGACCAGATACAAGCGGTCCTCGAGCCGATGCGCGCATTCATCCTGCCGGGCGGCAGCGAGGCCGTATCCACGTGCCACCTGTGCCGTACAGTGACCCGCCGACTGGAACGCCTGATGGTTGCCGTGTATGAGAACGAGCAGCGCGAAAGCATCGCCACCAGCCTGCAATGGGTTAACCGATTAAGCGATTTTTGGTTCGTTTTGGCACGAAAAATAGCCCACGAACAGAAAATTTCAATTTTTTTATGGAAAAAATGACAATTCATTTGTCCGTGCAAAATCTTTGCTATACTTTTGCGCGCTAATTTGAAAGAGTAAAGTATGTATTGGACACTGGAACTGGCATCCAAATTAGAAGACGCACCATGGCCGGCCACCAAATCAGAATTGCTGGATTACGCGAACCGCACAGGGGCTCCAATGGAGGTGATAGAGAACCTTCAAGAGCTTGAAGAAGAGGAAGAAGCGTATGACAGCATCGAAGATGTGTGGCCAGACTATCCAACCAAAGAGGACTTCTTTTTTAACGAAGATGAGTATTGAGCCTGACGTATGCCGAAGGCAAAGAGATATATCTTCCTATGGTGTTGTTTGTGTTTGTGCTTCAATGTATTGAAGGCACAAACCGACCCACAGATAGGGCAGTATATGTTTTTACGGTCATCGTACAACCCTGCAACGGCAGGCGAAGACGACATGCTGCAGATAGCCGGTCTGCACCGATTACATACCACCGGCATGAGCGATATGCCAATGACCACGTACTTCACGGTGTCGATGCCATTCCATATCGCCAACACAAAACACGGCGCAGGCGTGCGCTTCCTGAACGACATATACGGTCTGTATTCCAACCAGTCGTTCCACGTTGAATACGCCTACCGCCACAAAATAGGAAACGGATATCTGAGCGCGGGAGTGGATTTGGGGTTCGCCAATATCAGTTTCAAAGCGGACAAAGTAAATCTGGATTCGATAGCCAACCTTGAGCAGGACGGTTACCACCACAAGACGACCGACGATCCCGCCATCCCGGTGGGGACAGGGAAAGACGGCGTTACAGGCATGGGATTCGATATGGCCATCGGCTTGTACTACAAGGCACCCGCATGGTGGGCGGCAGTGAGTTACAGCCACGTCAACCGCGCCGAAATAGAATGGAGCGACCGGGCCTTCATGACACTTGTGGGGACGATGTACGCAGCGGGAGGCTACAACTGGCGGCTGCCAAACAAGGACTGGGTGATCAAACCAAGCGCGATGCTAATGACCGATTTCGCATCATGGGACCTGAACATGACCCTGATGGCAGAAGTCAAACAACGCTATCGGTTCGGAGCAGGATACAGGGTGTTAGGCAGTATCAATCTGCTGTTCAGCGCAGATATCATCAGCGGCTTGCGACTGGGATACACATACGAACTGCCCGCCAACCGGCTTATCAAAGGCTCATTTGGAGCCCACGAAATATATCTGGCTTACGAGATGGACATACTCAAGCCAAAACGGACCAATCGCTACAAGAGCATACGCTACTTGTAAGCAGTATGTGAAACAGAGTTATAAAAATTGAAAAACGAAGTGACAAGAATTGATACAATGAAACTGACGAAAATTCTATTCATCGTCGCATTGGCGGCTGTTGTGACTGCCTGCGGAGGTCCTGCCGGCGAATTAGTGGGCGTAAACAAGGCAGGTGACTTCCAAGAAGCAAACCCCTACGGAATGGTCTTTATCAAAAAAGGCTCGTTCATGATGGGCGAAAACTCCCAATCGGCTATCTTCGGTCAGCCGGACAATCCCTTTATGACGACCGTTAACGCGTTCTGGATGGACGAGACGGAGATCACCAACGACGAATACAAGCAATTCGTTAATTATGTCCGTGACTCCATCGCCTACTATCATCTGATTCTGGGTCCGGGAAGCACCGGCGAGGAAGACGAGGACTATGAGGACGAAGGCGGCAATGCAGACCTCCGCGCACGCGTCGCGATAGAAGACCGCCGCGCCCGGGACGCTGCAGAGGACGAAGAGGAATAAGAGGAGGAAGAAGGAACTGCCCGCAAAGTGAATGTCCGCATCAACTGGAAAGCGAAAATTCCGTGGAACAGCAAGGACCCCAATATCCGCCGAGCACTGGCCCCCATGTACTATTCGGACGGGACACTGCGCACCATCGATTACCACTATCGCTATGGATGGCGCAACTACGACCAGGCACGACTGCTCAAGAACAAGTTCGACGTGGCCAAAGGACGCTACCCGGACGGAGCTTCCGCCAGAGTTGACACCTTCTGGATTGACGAGAAAGGCGAGATACGCGACTCAACCATCATCCGTCCCCTCCGCGAACCGGACGACCTGATGACATACAAGATTATCAGCATCTATCCCGATACCATGATATGGATTCGCGATTTCCAATTCGCGTTCAACGACCCGATGATGAAAGGTTATTTCAACTTCATCGGCTATTCGGAGTATCCTGTCGTGGGTGTCACCTGGGAGCAAGCGCACGCTTTCTGCCACTGGCGCACCAAGATGTTCCAAGACCAATACGGCAAACAGTCGCACGACTACCGTCTTCCGACCGAAGCCGAGTGGGAGTATGCAGCACGCGGCGGCAGAAAAATGGCCATGTATCCCTGGGGCGGCAATTATGCCCGCGACGCCAACGGATGCTTCCTGGCTAACTTCAAACCCTATCGCGGCGCATACAACGACGACACCGGCACTATGACCATGCGCGTTGCACAGTACCGTCCCAACGATTTCGGTCTGTTTGACATGGCAGGAAATGTGGCAGAATGGACCTCGTCCGCCTTCAATCCTTCCACAAACACATACGTCAACGATATTAACTCGAACTTCGAGTATATGGCACGCCGCGATGACCCGGATATCCTGAAATGCAAGGTGGTCAAAGGCGGTAGCTGGAAGGACATCTACTACTACCTGCAATGCGGCGTAAGGACATACGAATACCAATACGAAAGCCGTGCATACATCGGTTTCCGCTGCGTCCGCTCGTTCCTGGGCGATTAAATCTCAGAATAATTAACAACTAAAAAATAAACTTAAAAGTTTTTGCATTATGTCACAAGAAAAAAGAAGTGGTTTCATGGGTTGGTATGAATCCTACAGTGGAAAAAAAGTGGTAAACATGATTTACTGTCTGGGTGCATCCGTCGTAATTATCGGTGCACTGTTCAAGATTCTTCACTGGCCCGGTGCTTCACAAGTACTGATGGTAGGTATGTTCACGGAGGCATTCCTGTTCGGTATCGGTTGCCTTGACAAACCTCACGTTGATTTCCACTGGGAGGAAGTATTCCCGCAACTGCTTGGATATGGTGCGGAACCTGCGAAATTAGACGAACTGGCCAAACGTCCGAAACCCACCCTGTTAGGCGGTATGGGCGGATCGACAAGCAGCAGTGCAACAGGCGGCAGTGTTTCCTCGGCGACTTTGAGCGAAAAAGACATGGAAGCCCTCAAAGGCGGCATCAACGACCTCGCCAAAACAGCTGTTCAACTCAGCGAACTGGGCAAAGTGGCTACGGCTACCAATAATCTGACAGAGAAGATGGAAGCTGCCGGACAAGCTGCCGGACAATTCGCCGCTTCGGCTGCCCAACTCGGCCAGCAAAGCGAAACACTGAATAACACCTACGCTACCGTCACCAACGACATGCAAGGTGTCATCGAACAGACAAGAAGCTATCAGCGCGGTGTCGTATCACTCGGCGAGAAAATCGGTCAGATGAACTCTGTATATGACCTCCAACTGGCGGCCCTGCAACAGCAGAACGAACAAGTCAAAGTGGCAACCGAGCAGTTCAACCACGTGGCAGCCAACGTTCAAAAGATGACCGCTTCCGCAGAAGAGGCGATGCGCAACCACGCCGCTTACGAGGAAGGCGTGAAGAAACTGGCCGCACAGGTTACCGACTTGAACAAGATATACGGCAATATGCTCACCGCTCTTGCCTAAGCGTGTTGAAAAGCTTAACAAACCGCAAATAGAAAGTAAACTATGGGTGGAGCAAAAAACTGTCCGGAAACCCCGAGACAAAAAATGATAGGTATGATGTACTTGGTGCTCACCGCCATGCTGGCGTTGAACGTAAGTACAGATATTTTGAACGGCTTCGTAATGGTGGATGACAGTTTGTTCTCGTCAATCTCAGCCACCGAGGAACGAAATGCCAACATGTACAAGAGCTTTGAGCAACAGAAAAACGATAAGCCCGAAAAATATGCCATCCCCTATGAAGAGGCAATGGAAATGAGGCAGAAATCGGATTCGTTGTTCAACTATATCGCCAAATTCAAGCGCGACATGGCAGTACTTGCCATCGGCGAGGAGAAAGTTTCCGAGCACAACTACACAACCGGTTATGCCGTGCGCGGACTGGGTGGCACCAGCAATCTGGATGTTACCGGCCAATACGGTATAGTACAAGGTAACGGCGAGATAATGCAAAAGAGGATTGAAGAGTATCGCGACTTTCTGCTCTCTATTCTGGCTAAAGACCAGAATCCTATGAACCAAGCAGAGATTCACAAAATGCGTGACCAGTTCAACATGCTCTTTACCTGCGACTCGCTGTATAACAACCACGAAGGGAAAATGGACACATGGGTCAACGGCATGTTTGACGGAATGGTTCTCAATGCCACTATCACCGTGTTGAGCAAGATGCAGAACGATATCCGTGCCACCGAAGGCCAGATGATTCAGTACCTTATGGGTAACGCTGACGCAATGGACTTGCGCGTGAACAAACTTCAGGCGTATGTAATTCCAAAATCGGACTACGTGATGCGCGGTGCCAAGTATTCCGCCAAGATTATCCTGGCAGCCATCGACTCCACGCAGCGTCCCGAATACTACATCGGCGACCAGCGAATCAACGATGACGGTCTGTATGAGGTCGTTGCGGCAGGAAGCGGTCCGAAAAAGTATAACGGTAAAATTGGTGTTTTGTCGGCTACCGGCGATATGGATTACCTGCCATTCGAGGGTTCTTACACAGTAGGCGAGCCTTCTGCCACCATATCGAACCTGGATATGAACATTATGTACCGCGGATTTGACAACAAGTTCAGCGTTTCCGTTCCGGGGGTGAGCAATGACAAGGTATCCGTCAGCGCAACCGGTGCGTCAGTTTCACGCAGCGGCAGCAACTGGGTAGTTAAGCCTACCGAGAGTGCTAAAGAGGTTGTACTTACCGTAATGGCTAATATGGACGGAAAGAATCAGTCTATGGGATCGAACAAGTACAAAGTGAAATCATTGCCCAAACCGAGTTCATTCTTTGTAGCCGGTGGTGAATCTTTAAGCGAAGGATTTATTAAGAAAAAAGATTTGCTGTCCAATGAAGCATATATTGAGGCCAGTTATGGTCCCGATGGTATTCTGGATTTGCCTTGGAAGATTACCGGTTTTGATATCGTGATTGGAAATAATGCCAAACACTCTAGTTCAGGCAAACTTACGGAAGAACAAAAGAGTCTGATTAAGAATTTGCCAAGTGGTGCGCAGGTTACTCTCCAGACGATTCGCGCTGTGGGTGCCGATGGAAAAACTCAATCATTGAGTCCGATTGCACTTCGACTGAAATAAATCATGCGTCTTTGCTTTCGTTTGCAAAGATGCTCTTCTAATCTACAAAAATTGATCGTATGAAAAAGGTTCGAATATTGATTCTGCTCGTAATATGTGCGGCAACAGCCAATGCCCAGCAGGAGGTTCTCAATTTCTTTGACACCAACGGTACCATCCGTTTGGAAACGCAGGAATTAAATGCTTCGGCGGATACGCTCGTTACTGTGTTCCACCGCAAGGACGATGTTGTATGGGCACGCCTCACATACCGCATTATAGACCTTCGCTATAAGCAAAATTTCCAATTGTATTTCCCCGAGAAACACGATGACCCCAAATATAAGAGCCTATTTCGGATAATTTTGCAGGCAGTACAGGAAGGAATGCCTATTTACGATGCCAAAATCCAGAAACATGAACCTTTTACCCCGCAATTTACTGAAGAGGCGAGAATTAAACCTCGTGAACTGGCTATGCAAAATAAAATGTGTTTTGTAGCTAAAGCTGCGGACGGGTCGGATGCAGAACTAGATGACGAAGAATCATACCTTTTGTATTATGATTCTGTTCAAAATGCAATGATATTCAATCCCGCGAGATACGGTCTATATGTTAGGAATCAGTTCAAGTATCTCATTCAAGAGGTTATTTTCTTTGACAAGCATACATCACGATTACATCGCCAACTGATTGCTATCGCGCCCCTACAGCCAGAATATGCAAGCAGCACAGATCCGATGATGTTCTTGCGGCAATCCATCAAGTTTTGGGTTCTCTATCAGGATTTGCGCCCCTATCTGGCAAGCAACTATATGATTCCTTTCCAAAATGAGGTGAAGCGTGTAACATTCGATGATTTCTTCCAAAAACGGCTGTACACCTCCTATCTCGTTGGCGAAACCAATATCTACAACCGGATGATTCTGGATTACGCCAAAGACGAGGTTTCCGCCAAGAAAGAACAGGAAAGGATTGAAACAGAGTTTTTGAATTTCGAACAAGACCTGTGGGATTATTAAAAATAAAAGAAGAAGAACAGGCTGAACATCAACCTGTTCTTTTTTTCAATGAAAGACTATAATCAGGAGCAGAGGTAAGAAGCAGAGATATGAAACGAAAAAGACGTTTTTTCAATATGTACCTTACCACAACGATTAGTGTGGCGATGGTGTTATTTCTAATCGGATTGGAGAGTATGATATTGTTGAGTGCGCACCATCTCATCTCTGATATGCGTGAAAATCTTGCACTTACCGTAATTTTGGATTCTAATGCGGACTCCGCCTCTGTTAAACGTCTTCAAAACGTACTGGAGGCGATGCCCAGCACTGCTTCATATACATTTATATCCAAACAACAAGCATTGGAAGAGCATATAGCCGGATTGGGAGAAGATCCTACCAAGTTTTTAGGCTACAACCCATTATCCGACTCCTACGAGTTACACCTGCAGTCTGCTTATACTAATCAGGACAGCATTGCGCAGCTCACAGAAAAACTTACTGAGCTCCCGTACGTGGAACAAGTGCTGTATCAAGAGGATATAGTCAAGGTATTGGATCACAACGTCAATAAGGTATCCATAGTGCTTGGTATATGCGCTTTAATTTTATTGGTGATTGCATGGATTTTGATTATCAACACCATACGTCTGCATATCTATTCGAAACGTTTTATTATCAATACGATGCGTCTGGTAGGTGCTACTCCATGGGTTATCCGCCGTCCGTTTGTCGGCCGATCAGTACGAATGGGGCTGGAAGCGGCTCTTCTGACGTTACTTGCATTGGTCGGCGTGTACTACTATGTTGCGGAATCGTTACACATCACCCTGTTCCCGCTGACAAAAGAGAATGTAGGCATCATCGTATTGTCCGTTCTTTTGAGCGGACTGATTATCACCTATTTCGCATCACTTGTAGCAACAGGCAGGTATGTAAGAATGAAGGTGGAAAAAATGTACGAGATTTAGAATATAGAAAAGTCACAAGATATGAAATATAATCTTCCAAAGCAGAACAGTATTCTGATAGCCATTTCTTTCGTGGTGATTGTTATTGGTTTCGTGCTGATGATAGGCGAGCCGAGCGGAGCCACAGTGTACAATCCTGACATCTTTTCCTTTCGGCGAATCACGGTAGGGCCGATGATTGCGCTGGCGGGTTTTGTGCTAATGGTTGTCGCCATACTTTGGAAAAAGCGGTGAGAAAAGTCGTCTCGGCGCAATATAAGTTACATTTTTCAACGCTGTAAGTGTCTGTCGTAACAATATCAGAGAATCTGTAAGAAATGAGTTGGTTGGAAGCATTAATATTGGGACTGGTTCAAGGTTTAACGGAGTTCCTGCCCGTGTCATCATCGGGTCACTTAGAAATAGGTCAGGCTTTGTTAGGAACAGCATCGGAAGAGAATCTGGTGTTCACCGTAGTGCTTCATGTTGCAACCGTTCTTTCTACGATTGTGGTATTGCGTCAAGAAATAGGGCAACTTTTCAAGGGGACATTTGCCACTACCCAATGGAATGATGACAAGAAATATGTAGCTTTGCTTCTGTTGAGTTGCGTACCTGTTTTTATAGTGGGTGTATTCTTCAAGGACGAGGTAGAGCAGTTTTTCGGCAGCGGTCTGCTTCTGGTAGGTATATGTCTGTTGGTCACGGCGGGTATGCTTTCATTGAGCGAATGGCTGACTAAACGCCGTACCACTTGCATTGCAACAAAAGGAAGTGACGAAGGACATGCTGTAGGTTGGAAGGATGCTATCATTATTGGTTGTGCGCAAGCGGTAGCCGTATTGCCGGGTTTGAGCCGAAGCGGAATGACGATAGCCACCGGTCTGCTTTGCGGCGTGAAGAAAGAGAGCGTTGCGCGTTTTTCATTCCTGATGGTGCTGATTCCCGTGCTGGGCGATGCGTTGCTTGAGTCGTTGGATTTGCTTGCGGGCAAGTCTACCGCTCCGAGTATAGGATGGTTGCCTATGTTGGCGGGTTTTGCAGCGTCATTCGTGTCCGGATGCGCCGCCTGCCGTTGGATGCTGGCTATTGTCCGCAAACAAAAACTGACGTACTTCGCCGCATACTGTCTTGCCGTAGGACTCTTTGCTATTGTTTGGCATCTCGCAGCATAACCGCTTCCCATTGCCTGTTTCAACCGAACGATGGATTTTGTAGCCGGAGAGATTATAGCATTCGACAAGCCTTACCGCTGGACAAGTTTTGACGTGGTTGAGAAAGCACGCTGGCTATTGTGCCATCGGTTGGGTGTGAAGAAACTGAAGGTGGGGCATACGGGCACGTTGGATCCTCTTGCCACAGGTGTGGTGGTGGTCTGTACGGGCAAACAGACCAAGCGTATCGACGAGTTGCAACAGCATACAAAGGAGTATGTCGCCACGTTGCAACTTGGCGCGACCACTCCCAGTTTTGACCTTGAGAAACCGATAGACGCCACCTATCCGACCGCGCATATCACGAGTGAGCTGGTGGAGAATGTGATTCCCACCTTTGTTGGTGAGCAGTGGCAAGTGCCTCCCATGTTTTCCGCCGTGAAGGTGGACGGCAAGCGTGCTTACGAACTGGCGAGGAAAGGCGAGGAGGTGGACTTGAAGCCCAAACTGCTCGTTATTGACGAGATAGAGATTGTGTCTTTTGATGCGGAGAGTATGCAACTCACATTGCGCATCGTCTGCTCCAAGGGAACATATATCCGTGCCTTGGCTCGTGACATTGGCAGGCGGTTGGAATCAGGGGCGCACTTGATTGCCCTCAGAAGAACACGCGTGGGAGATATAACGGAAAAGGACTGTATAACGATGGAGCAGTTCGAAGAAATGCTCCGAAACACCATAGAAAAGTAGCCATATAAGATAAACAATGATACTATGAAATTAAGTCAGTTCAGAGTGAATATTCCGGAGAGTCAGTTTGCGCAGTATCCTCTCCCTTATCGTGATGATTCGCGTATGCTTGTGCTTCACCGCTCAACGGGTGACATAGAGCATCGAAACATCAAGGACATCGTGTCTTTCTTCGATGAGGGCGATGTGTGTGTGTTCAATGACGCGAAGGTCTTTCCGGCCCGCCTGTACGCGCAGAAAGAAAAGACGATGGCTAACATCGAGATTTTCCTTTTGCGCGAGTTGAACCACGAGTTGCGTTATTGGGACGTGTTGGTGGATCCTGCGCGTAAGATACGTATCGGCAACAAGTTGTTCTTGGACGAAGACCTGACCATCGTGGCGGAAGTGATTGACAATACAACCTCTCGCGGGCGTACCGTGCGTTTCCTGACGGATTATGACAATTCGGAATTTCTCGGTCATCTGTACGATTTGGGGCATACTCCGTTGCCCAAATATATCCATCGTCCGTTAGATGAGGAGCATCAGAAAGAGTATGACGCAATCTTCCCCGACTATCCGATAGAGGAGATGGATGAGGAGCGTTATCAGACCATTTTCGCTGAAAAGATTGGTGCCGTGGCCGTTCCCGCATCGGGTTTGCACTTCTCCAAGCAGCTGCTCAAACGGATGGAGATAGCGGGCATCGACCGCCAGTTCCTTACCTCTTACGTGTCGTTGGGCAACTTCAAGACCATTGAGGTGGACGACCTGCCCAAGCATAAGATGGACTCGGAGGAGATGGAGATTGAGCAGCCGCTGGTCGATGCCGTTGACCGTGCCCACGCGCAGGGGAAGCATATCTGTGCTGTGGGGACGGAAGTGATTCGCGCCCTTGAGCAGGTGGCGGGAACTGTGGGACAGATCAAACCGTATCATGGCTGGACAAGCAAGTTCATCTATCCGCCTTACGACTTTGTCGTGTCCGATTCGTGTCTGGTCAATCTCTATGCCAGCCAGTCCATCCAGCTGCTCTGTGTGGCTGCATTCGGAGGATACGATGCCGTGATGAACGCCTACGATGTGGCTGTCCGCGAGGGCTACCGTTTCGGCGACTACGGCGATTCGATGCTCATTATTGATTAGCGGCATAACCGTCCTGCCAAGATGCAAGTACGCATAGACGAGAGTTGGAAAGAGGTGTTGCAGCCCGAGTTTGACAAGCCTTACTTTGAACTGCTCACCTCTTTCGTGCGTCATGAGTATGCCACGCACCAGTGTTTCCCGCCTGCCAAGTACATCTTCCGAGCTTTTGATGTGTGCCCTTTCGACAAGGTGAAGGTGGTTATTCTGGGGCAGGACCCCTACCACGACACGGGTCAGGCGCACGGTCTCTGCTTCTCGGTCAATGACGATGTGCGCATCCCGCCTTCGCTGGAGAACATCTACAAGGAGCTGCAGCGTGATCTGGGCGTTCCTTTTCCCCGTTCGGGCAATCTGATGCGCTGGGCGGAGCAGGGTGTGCTGCTGCTCAACGCCACCTTGACCGTGGAGGCTCACCGCCCGGGCAGTCACCAGAACAAGGGCTGGGAGGAGCTGACCGATGCGGCCGTGATGGCTCTCAACGAAAGGCGCGAGCACCTGGTCTATATGCTCTGGGGCAGTTACGCGCAGCGCAAGGGGCAGTTTGTCAACCGCCGCAGGAACCTTGTCCTGACAGCTCCCCATCCGAGTCCCTTGTCGGCTTATCGCGGTTTTATCGGTTGCGGTCATTTCTCTGAGGCGAACCGCTATCTTGTGTCTCACGGTCAGACACCCGTTGAATGGTAAACAGTTCAAGCGTATGAAACGTCTTTTGTTAGTGGATGCCTACGCGATGATTTATCGCGCCTATTATGCGTTCATCAAGAATCCCCGCATCAACTCCAAGGGGGAGAATGTGAGTGCCGTGTTCGGCTTTGTGGTCACGTTGGACGATTTGCTCAAGCGCGTCAAGCCCACGCATCTGGCGGTGGCTTTCGACCCTCACGGCAAGACGTTCCGCCACGAGGCGTATGAGCAGTACAAGGCGCAGCGTCCCGAAACGCCGGAGGACATTCGCCGTGCCGTGCCGGTCATTCATTCCATTCTGGACGCAATGCGCGTCAGGCAGCTGGAGGTGGCGGGGTTCGAGGCGGACGATGTCATAGGGACCGTGTCGGTTCAGGCGGCTGCGGAGGGGATGGAAGTCTTTATGGCGACCCCCGACAAGGACTACGGCCAGTTGGTGGGGGAGCGTGTCTGGCAGTACCGCCCGCGTCATACCGGAGGCTATGAGCAGATGGGACCGGATGAGGTCTGTCAGAAGTACGGCTTGCAGAATCCGAAGCAGGTGATTGACCTGCTGAGCCTGATGGGCGACAAGTCGGACAATATACCCGGCTGCGCGGGCGTGGGCGAGAAGACAGCTGTCACGCTGCTGCAGACCTACGGAACGATAGACAACCTGCTGGCGCACGCCGACGAGCTGAAAGGCGCGCTGCGGGAGAAAATCAGCGGTCAGGCGGAGCAGATTCGTTTCTCGCACTTCCTTGCCACCATCCGCACGGATGTGCCTGTCGTTTTTGATGAGCAGTCGCTGCTGCGCCAGACTCCTGACTGGGCGGCACTCAAACCGCTTTATACGCAGTTGGAGTTCCGTTCGTTGCTCCGTAACGCACCCGAAACGGTTGCCGCTGCACCCGTGCCTTCCGCAAGGAAGCCAAAGCAGGAAGCCACACTTGACCTGTTCGCTTCCGCTGACGGTTCCCCGCAGCCGGACGACCATCCGTCCTCCGGCTACGACACGGTGGAGAACCGTCTTTGCGCCTATCTGCTTCATTCCGAACTGCCGTTCAATCCGTCCGTGCCGCCCGATTGGGAAGCGCTGAAGAAAGACCCCGCCTTGTGGAATCTCTATCAGGAGGTCGAGCTGCCTCTTGTGCAGGTGCTGCGCGATATGGAGAGGGCGGGCGTGCGCTTTGACACGGGGCTGCTGGAGCAGGCGGAGAAACAGCTGACAGCCGAACTGACCGCGCTGGAGCAGAGGATTCACGAACTGGCAGGGGTGTCATTCAACGTCAATTCGCCCGCGCAGGTCGGTGAGGTGCTGTTCGACAGGCTGTGGCTGGACGCGAAGGCGAAACGGCAGAAGTCGGGCAAGTACTCCACTTCGGAGGAGGTGCTGATGCCCATGCGCGAACGACATCCTGTCGTGCCGCTCATCTTGGAGCAGAGGGAGCTGAAGAAACTCATATCCACCTACATATCGGCTCTTCCGCAGTATATCAGCCCCGGGACGGGCAAGATTCATACCACCTATCACCAGACCGTGACGGCGACGGGGCGGCTGAGCAGCAGCCATCCCAACCTGCAGAACCTGCCTATCCGCACGGAACGGGGGCAGTTGATACGTCAGGCGGTCATTCCCGACGAGGGGTGTCTGTTCCTGAGTGCCGACTATTCGCAGATTGAGCTGCGGCTGATGGCGCACTGCTCGCAGGACGGGCACATGATTCAGGCGTTCCGCGATGGGCAGGATATCCATGCGGCTACGGCGGCGAAGATATTTGGTGTTCCCATTGAGTCGGTCAGCAAGGAGCAGCGCCGACGTGCCAAAACCGCCAATTTCGGCATTATCTACGGCATATCGGCGTTCGGACTGTCCCAGCAGTTGGAGTGTCCGAGGCAGGAGGCGCAGCTCCTCATCGACGGCTATTTCGCGGCCTTCCCCCGCGTGGCGGAATACATTGAGAGACAAAAGCAGTTCGCACGCGACCACGGCTATGTGGAGACTCTGTTCGGTCGAAGGCGTTATCTGCCGGACATATTGAGCCGCAACAGTACGGTCAGGAGTTTCGCGGAGCGAAATGCCGTGAACGCCCCCGTGCAGGGTACGGCGGCGGATATCATCAAGATTGCGATGGTGGGCATCCACCGCCGGTTCGCCACGGAGATTCTTCCCATGCGCAGGCAGCCCGCCGTGAACGACCTGATGATTATGCAGGTGCACGACGAGTTGAACTTCAATGTGCCGGAAGCGGAAATTGACGCGGTGAGGGCGATTGTGGTCAGTGAGATGGAGAACGCCATCCATCTCTCTGTGCCTTTGATTGCCTCCTGCGGAGTGGGAAAGAACTGGCTGGAAGCGCATTGATAGTCGGAACATCCTCTTATACGATAGTGTGGCGGTGACGGAGGAGTGCTGAGGGAAATACCGGTGTCTGCAGCCGGATTTCTTATGTGATTCTTATGTGATTTATATGTGATTCTTATGTTAGCCCGCTGCCCACACCGATACCACACCGAAGGAACAGAACAGCAAATTTACGTTGTTAATGGTGAGCGCGTATCGACCGCACTACGCATGCGTATAAAAACTCTCACAACTAACGGACCAAAACAACTCCACAACAGCACAAAACTGACAAAGAACGCTTTTTTATTATCAATAATGACGCAAAATATTGTCAATAATAGCCAAAAAGTTCCCTTTTTTTCAGTCTTTATTCCTTTTTTGTCAATCTTTTTCGCTTTCGTAATCAAATAGATACCCGTACCTTTGCCGCGATTTTTGATAAATGAGTCAAAACCCACACTTGGTTTGAACACTCTTTTCACACATAATCTGATGACAGTAGGCGCGGCAGCGTATGTATGTATGTATGTATGGCGCGGCGATGGGCGCACAGGTTATAGAGGAACAAGCAGATAAACCGACTTAGCGGCTGATGTGTTGTGCATCGGTCGCTTTGTCGTATATAATTAACAAATAATTAACATTATTAACAAAAAACAAAAAACTTTATGAGAAAACTATTAACATTTCTCTGTGCCGCGCTCATGAGCGTAGGCATGTGGGCTGATCCCACTATCTACTCCGGCTTTACGGTAACAGCCAGTTCAGAAGGACTTGAAAACCATGGAGCGGCTAATTTGGTCGATGGTAAGTTTTCTGCCGGAACCGAAGGAACCGACTGGACCAAGTGGAGTGCTGAAAAATCAATGAGAAGCAATCCTTCAGGCGGACCCGGTTTATTCTGGTGGGTGGACTTTCGATCGGATGAACCGATTGCTATTACCGGTTATATTCTGACCTCCAGTAACCAAATAGGACAGACCCCGACTACTTGGACTCTCGATGCCAAACTCAATGAAGGGGATAGTTGGACAACTATTACCGGGGTCTTAGAAAACAACACCTTGGGTGCTAACGCTTTGACGGATGTTTCCTTTGATCTGGACAATCCGGGTACGTACAAATATTTCCGCTTCAAAGTGTCGATGGTAGATGACCCTTGGGTTAATGGTATGCAGTTAAGCGAGTTACGCTTCACTGGTGCCGATGGTGGCGGTTCGACCCCTGAACCCGATCCGGAACCGTCAGACTATTCTATCGCTTTGGATGATGCTTCTATTGCCGACAAGGTGACACTTAGTGCAAACGAGTCAGAAGCAGGACAAACCGTTACCGTAACCCCGGTTGATGGGTATGAGATCACGAGCCTGACGGTGTCTTATCTGACAAACAACTACTCAGTTCGTGTAAAAGAAGAATACTATGGAGATATAGAAGATGTTGACCCCCAAGTCGTAACCTTGCCTCGTGAATTTACCGTTTATCCAGAAACGGGTGATGACGGCACCTATACCTACAATGATATTAGTGGTGGAGATGATAAGGTTGAGTACGTAAGCGGCACAGACAATACGCTAACATTCCGAGTTACCGGAGCATTTGACGGTATAGCGAGTATTGAGTATGAATATTATACGCAGGAATGCTATTGGGATGACGAACTTGGAGAGGATTTTTGCTGGGATCAAACATCAATTCAAGATATCCAAGTTGCTTGTTCTCAGATTGGAGGCAATGCGGCTGTATCGGAAAATGCAGGTGTTTACTCGTTCACGATGCCGGCAGGCAATGTGACCATCACGGCTATGGTTGAAGCCATTGCCGCTCCCGAACCCGAAAACACGGATGTAAACATCACCCCGAACGCAGATCCGGATAATGCAGGCGTTTACTACAGCACCTTCTTCGACAGTCAGAATAGTTATCTGCTGCCCGCAGGCGTAGAGGCTTACATCGCTACTATCAGCGGCAACGACCTCCTCATGAACAAGATTGCCGTAGCAGGTCAGACCATCCCTGCCGACAACGCAGTTATTCTCAAATCGACTGTTAATCCGTTCACCCTTCCGGTAAGCGACGCTACTCCTGTTACCTTCTCCGATGCCAACAGCCTGCAAGGTACGGACGTGGCTATAGCTACTCCCGCTAACTGCTATGTGCTCAGCGGTAAGAACGGCGTAGGATTCTA
>JAGCWE010000122.1 GCA_017962005.1 Paludibacteraceae bacterium
CGTCCCGTTCGAGACGGTTGTCCACGACCGGAGCTACAAGGTATTTGTCACCGAGCAAGAACAGGTCTTTGACATTCTCGAAGCCCTGATGCGGGAACTGGTATTCCAACAGCCGCACGATGGGTTCGCCTGTCTGCGCCGCCAGACGGGCATAGCGCATGATATAGGGCGCGAAATCTGCATGCAGCTGTGCCATGCGTTGCACGATGGCGAGGTTCTCCTTGTTAAGTATCCGCCACGGGGCGACAGAGAACTGCATCATCGGCATCAGCGCATGCACTTGCGCGGAGCGCACGATAAGTGCCTGGTCAAACTTGTCTTCGTCGATGTTGAGGAACGATGTGAACTGTCCTCCTCCTACCATGTCCGGACAGGCATAGGCGTATCCTAACAGTCCGGCCACGCACATCTGCGGAATAAGCTGCTGTACGGCGAACCAGCTGTAGTCCTTGTCGCCGAGCCGTTGCACGAGCGGTTGCCCGCCCATCTTCCAGCATGCGCGGTATTCATTGAAGGGGAACGAGAGACCGATCTTCGCCCAAGAGGTCGTGTGGTCAACCGTTGTGGCCGACTTGTCATAGGCAGCTATAGCCGTTGAGGCATAGCAGTTGTTGTCGCCGGCATCGAACTTGAAGCCGTCAATGCCGTATTCGGCTTGCGCCTGCTTGAGTACGGCCACAAAATGCTCCGCGGCTTTCGGGTTCGTAAGGTCGTAGCATGCCGAATAACCGTTCCACCAGTTGAGGACAGCCGTTCCACCTTGCGGATTCCTGAGTAGAAAGCCTTTGGATTCCAGTTCCCGGAACTCCGGCGAGTCGGGGCTGACGAACGGACAAATCCACACCATGACTTTGAATCCCAGCGCATGCAGTTCGTCTATCATCGCCTTGGCATCCGGGAAACGCTCTGCCTTGAACTGGAAATTGCCATAGTAGCGCTGCCAGTTGTCGTCAATCATCAGCACACCGGCAGGAAAACCGTTGTCGATAATGGCATGCGCATAGCGCAGAATGTCCGCCTGGTTCTGGTTGTACATCAGCTCAATCCATGTGTTGTACTGCGGACGGGTGAAGAACAAGGTGTCGGGCAGGATTCCGTTCGCGGGGAAATACTTCGCCTGTGCGGCGAGGTACGCTTCGCGGAGGGTATTGCCTGCCTTGACGCGGCTGAGTGGAACGGAGGGGATAATTTCGCCATCCTTGGCGGAAAAGGCGAACGCATTGTCCGACCACATGTATTCTCCTTCGGAAGAGAGGAAGAGCGGCACCAGCTGGTTGTTCGCATCTTCTCTGGTCAGGTCGAAAGAACGGTGGTCGCGATAGGGTTGTTCATGGCCGAGGCCGACTGCCGCTCCCCACCAATACGTCTTTTGCGCCGCGCATGTCAAAGACAGCAGCAGACACAAAACACAATGGATGATACGATTTGCCATGGGTCTTTATTCTACGTTGATGGTCGCAAGCAGGTTGTAGCCGGTTGTCTTGTCCCACATATTCTCGTTGGCGAGGCGGATGGAGAACCGCGGGTCGTCATGAATGGAGGGGTACGGGTCAGGCAGGTTGAGGTAGAGCTTGTATTCGCCGCTCATGCCCGGATCCAGTGTGCAGGAAAGCGTGAACGTGTGCTCTTCGCCCGGCAGCCAGAAACGCGGGTCCACGGTTTGCGGGAATACATATTTCTTGCTCGGGTCTTTGGCGCTGACGAATATCAGTTCGACGGCACGTTTGTTCATCGGAGCCGCAAAACCGGCGTTGTGCAACTGGAGGTATGCCTCGTATTTCTGTCCGGCCTTGGGTTCCGGCGTCAGAATGCCTCTGTCGAGGACAAGACGGTAGCCGATGCGCGTCAGAATGGTATCCATCGTGCCGTCGCCGCGCCACATGCCCGTCACTTCTTCGCGGTAGTCGCGGTTGATATACGTCCAGTGGAAACGCGCCATTTGTTTGATGGCATTGGAACCATTCGAGAGGGAGTGCTTCTCGCAGGTCTCTCCGCCCATGAGCGTGTATTTGGTGTCTTCTGCCCAGAAATCACGTTCGGGCGCACCGCTGATATACGTACCTACATCATTGTTGGAGGAAACGAAGCAGTCGTTGTGTCCGCAGATACGGGCCTTGAACGATCCGTTATGCGCTTCCTCGGCGGTAAGCGGAGAGGACAGGGTGTCGCCGTTCATCTTCAGCCAGCGCATCTTGTAGGCCGGAACGCGCAGCGCCACTTGACGGTCCTCCGGCATGGCACGAAGCATATGCTCCAGCACCTCCCAGCGCGGTTCGAAATCCTCGTCTTTGGACGGGTTGAATTTGAACCCGTTGTCCGTATAATACCATTCTCCCCAAGAGCCGAGCCATCCGCATTGTGCGCAAAGGATGACATCAGCATGTTTCTTGAGATATGGTGAAATCTGGTCAATATGTCTGTGAATCCATTCCGCGGAAGCGTTCCACGGCTCGTCTTTCTTGTCCATACTGTATTTATAGGAGAAGCGGAGAACGACTTTGGCGCCGCCTTCGCGTAGGGCGTTCATGTTGGTTTCCAAGCGGTCCAGAAACTCTTGCGGGATATCGCTCTCCATATAATCGGTCAGATAATAGGAGTGCAGATACAGCGTCAGTTTGGCCGCTGTCTCACGGTTCTTGTTGATGGTTGTGGCGGATGCGTGTGAGTTCAGGTCCGCCGAAGTGTAATAGATTTGTACAAACAGTCCGCGTTCCGGATTGGGGAATATCTCGTCACTCTCGGAATAGATGACTACTGTCCCTTTGGGTTCAGGAGTATTGGGATTGCATGCTGTGAGAAGCAGTAGGCAAAGTGCTATGGGGAATAGTTTTCTCATAACGCAAGGATATAAAAAACGGCACCGGTGTGGCTGCGGTGTGCCTCCACACCGGCACCTTCAATCAACATTGATTAAGCTTAATTGTTGTTTGGTTAAGATGGTTAAGTTCCGGAAACTTATTTGTTGATCTTAACTTTCAGCTTGGCAACATGGCCGCCGGGGTTCTCTTCGGTATCCGGACCAATCGGGAGAATACCTACAGAGCTCCAGTTTTGCTGGATATCGAAACCGATACCGAACTCGCTGTCGTTCAGCGGGTGTACAGTGCCGAGCAACTCACGGAGGAGTTGGATCTCGAACTTGCCATCAACGCGCTCGCTGGCACCAACAGGCAGCTGGCCATCGCCGATGATAGCGCCCCAGAAGTCAGAACCGTCATGCTCTACGCTCGGGTCTGTCCAGTCCCAACCGCTTGCACCAACTTCACCCCACCATTTGAACACAGCAGGATTGTAGCTGTACGGCTCGCCAGCAGAGAAAATAGCGGTCTCGCAGAGGATATCTGCATTAGCATCGGTGAACTCGTCGCCATAACCACCGGTAGCATCGCTGTTGTCTGCATCCAGATAAACGTGGAACGGTACCCACTCAAGGTC
>JAGCWE010000123.1 GCA_017962005.1 Paludibacteraceae bacterium
CAGAAGGGCGACCTTTCAGAGGAGGAGTATGAGCGGCTCAGTCAGTTGGTAAGGCACTGACACCGAACAATCCCAGAAAATCATTTTACCTGTCCGTACTGCAGGACTACTTTTGCGCCGTGAATGATGCAAAAGTCATTTCTTTTTGCACATAAACGGATGAATGGAGTAAGCCGAAAATCCAGACAAAGAGTAGGCGTCATTTATATTTTTGTACAGTTATGGCAGATGGTTTTGCTTCATGTGCTGATCACCGCAGCGAATGTAGTATTGAAATTGGGAAGAACAAAGTTACTCTTTATGACCCTAATGGAAAGGTTTCCAAGGTTCATACTATGAATTTCCAACCCACAAGTGCATATTGGTCGGAAGGTCCTAACGGTGGGTGGTGCATTGTATGTGAAAATGGAGGTCCGGATCGTGGCGAGTATTTTGACAGTGTAGGGGTTGGCACGCTTCCGTTTGTCACGTATTCACAATATCGGAAAAACGAGGAAGAACGTCGCCTGAGAGAGTTGGAGGCGAGAGAGGAGAGGGCGCGGTCAAGTAGTTGGAGGGATGATCATGGAAGTATTGGCAATTCAATCCTCAATTGTCTGGCGGAAACAATACCGGGAATGAGATGCCTTCTTGATTGTTTTTGCTGATGACAGCATACCGGGTCGGACATTGCTTGATTCGTATGATTGCCCTCCAGCCTTGGGGATGGTTGTATGCCAAATCAACCGTTTTTGCTTTTATACTGTCTCTCTGTCCGACTGTGACGCGCATTGCACGACGGAATTTCTATCGTGTGTTCCCCGAATACGGCTGGTTCGCTTGCTGGCGGATGACATTCAGGTACTTTGAGGCGTTTCTTGATTTTTTGTATGAAAAGGCGAAGATGACCCGTCTTGGCGAAAAGGACATTCTCAGTCATTGCAGGTTTGAGAATGTGGAAATCTTGGAGAGGTTGGCAAGAGAGCATACGTTTGTGTTGTGTTTTGGAGCGCACATGGTCAATTTTGAGTATTTGGTTTCCTTACCACTTCATCTGCATAATATCGGGATGTGTCATATTTATCTGTCGGTTCCTGCCAATGAATGGTCCGGACGGATGTTGGAGGAGAGAGGCAGGTTCGGGGCGGTTAACATCCCGTCTGATAATGTGCTGCGTCATGTCGTGCGGCTGAAGCGGAATATGGAGGAGAGGAAAGATTCCAAGGAGGGGTATGTGTTGGGCAGTTTGTCTGACTATGACCCGAAAGCGGGCTGTCATCACGCCTTTCCCTTCTTGGAACACATGTTGGAGGTCAAAACGGGGGTTGAGCGCATCGGACAAAGATTGGGTATGGGGTATTGTTACGCCCATGTCTCCCGGCCTAAGAGAGGGTATTATCATGTCACCTTCCGCGAATTGAAACCCCATGGCGATTTCGCGGGCAGTGAATATCCTTATACGGCGGAATTTGTTCGCCAGTTGGATATGAACATCCGGGAACAACCGGAAATCTGGATGCAATGGGGAAGTTGTAGGTTCTGACTCTGTAATCTTGTTATGAACGTGTTTCTATGGCTGTTTGACAGGCTCTGTGCGGTTCTGGCGGATATCGGTACGCTTTGTCTGATTGTGTTGCTCGTTGCGGGGGACGGGATGACGGCTTTTGTCATCTGTACCGCTATTGGGGTGCCTTGCGCCGCAGTGGGAGGATTTGTCGGAAGCAGGATTTGGCATTATGGCATAGCGCCTTTCACACTTTTCTTCCGAAATAAACTGCAGTTGGGCGAGTCGCTTGCCTCTATGGTCACCGTATGGGCGGTTCGTTTCTTCTTGTTCCCCTTCATCGCTGCCGGCGTTTATTATGTCCTGGCATAGCCTTCTCGGTTCGAAGTGAGAATTTGGGTAACGGCTCTACAGAGCCGCCATCATCAAGTCCGAAAGATGTTTTTCTTCTCATTGTCTGTTGGGTCGGACACTATCCGACATCGCCGCAAGCGCGCGGGATTGATAAGAAGTGGGACGCAGTGTGACTTATTGTGCATTATTGGGAAGCAGTGAGAAGCAGTGGGAAAGTGCCATTCCCCGCTATCGTATCTTTGTGCTTGTTGTCGTGTCCCTCGTAAGAGTATATCTTGCTCAATACGAGTGGCATATGTGTTTCGTGGTAATTTAGGTCTTTTGGGGGCTTGCACATTTCGATGTTTTGGTGTACTTTTGCGTTGGTTTTTAAACATTCACACTATGGCATACATTGACAAATACGGAGTTGAGTACTCCGATGACAAAAAAACACTCGTTCGTTGCCCTGAAGATTTTGAGGGCGAGTATATCATCCCCGAAGGAGTAACTGCTATTGGTAAGAATGCTTTTTGGAAGTGTGCGGGTTTGACATCGCTTTATATTCCACCCAGTCTCAAAAAGATATATGGCCCTTTTAGCTTTTGGGGATGTAATAAATTGATAGGTGTGCACATAAGTGATATCGCTGCATGGTGCGCTATTAGTATGGAATCCAGCCCTTTATTGCAGGCCGGACATTTATATGTAAATAACAAAGAAGTTACTAATCTTGTTATTCCGGATAAAGTAACATGTATTGCGGATGAAGTTTTTGCTTTTTGCAGCAGTCTGACATCAATTGAAATTCCAGATAGTGTGACGCACATAGGTTCAAGGGCATTTTTCTGTTGTGATAATTTGACATCCGTAAGTATAGGAAAAGGACTCACCAGTATTGGGGAGGGTAATGATAATAAGATACTGATTGCCATATGCGATAACATCATCCGTTCTGCCGAAGCAAACAAGCAAGATATGAATTGTTACAAGTCGCCGCTTATAACATCTATAGAGAGACATAGGATTACTTATTCCTTAAAGGATCCTTCTGTGAATGTATTACAAACCATAGAACGGCTCTATAATGCATTTATAGTGGATTACGTGACACGAGTGCGTACGTACATTGAAAATGATAAGTCACATCTTCCTGTTCACATAGCGGACTTTCTCAACACTTGCCTGAAAAAGAAAACAAAGGAAGACTATGAATTTCTGACCAAAGACTGTAAGTCTGTTCCTCTCCCCGATATTGCCCCGTATCAATTCATTGAGGGGACACATTGGTCGTATGGAGATTTGTTAGGACATATTCATGGACTTTGTTTGGCTGACAAACCTCATTTTTTTTGACAAGTACGGATTTGAGTACTCCGATGACAAAAAAACACTCGTTCGTTGCCCTAAAGATTTTGAGGGCGAGTATATCATCCCCGATAGCGTGACCAGCATCGAAAACGATGCTATAAATGACGGCACTAAACAATATATTTTTGATGTTATTGGAGAAGTCTTGAATAGGTTATGAATTGTAATCTTACTGTCGTTATCTTTTTTTGTATAGGAGTTTGCCGAAAATCCTATGAAGAGTAGGCACAAATAAAATAATATTATGGAAGTAGAAGTTCTATCTATAACCAAAAGAGAGGTTAATGATCCTTACCACCGCTACTATACGGAGCGGACAGATTTAGTTGGAAAAAACGAGATAGAAATAACAGAATACATCTCATGTTACGATAAATTTTATCCAAATAGCGATGATATTTTTTATCTTCCTAAACAAGTCGGAGAAAAGGATGTACATGTTGTTACAGGAGGATGGACCAAGTTTAGTTATGAATACGAATTCTTCAAGGGAATTCATAAGATTTATATTCCTAATAATATCATCTTCTGTCATGTGGCATGGCTAATAGACGCTGTAAACTTAGAGAGATTTGAAGTAGAAGAGGGTAACTCGGCTTATTGTGAGAAAGATGGTATTCTTTATTCAAAGGATATGAAAATTCTATACAAATGTCCAAGGCATCTTAAAGACAAAGAAGGGGTAACGGTAAACAAGGTTTGTATTCCCAATGGTGTTGAATACATATACCCACAGGCATTCGATTGCTGTGCAGAGTTAGAGACAATAGATTTGCCTTCATCTCTTGTTTATATTGGAACACAGGCTTTTTATAGATGTAGCAGTCTCAAGTCAATTACTATTCCTAATACCGTCAAATACATTGATGGATATCATTATCCAGACGCATGGAAACCTGCAATGATGCCTCCTGGTGTATTTGTCGGTTGTAAAAATCTAAAAGTTGTAGATTATGGTATGTTGACAACATTACCAAAAAGAATCTTTGAAGGATGCGAATCCCTTGAATCTTTTATAGGAAAGAATGTTAGTGAAGTTCTTTATGCTGCTTTCGGAGGTTGCAAGAGTCTTAAAGAAGTTGCTGTACCAACGGAAGATATTTTAAATAAAATTATCAAATCTATCTCACAATGGTAATAGAGTTTTATTAACAATATCTCATGCAGATACAAAATAATAAACACCACAAACAACTATATATGTATTATGGAAACAAATCAAGAAAACTTAATCTCTGGAACTTGTGGCAAAAACCTCACATGGTTCTTTAACAAGGAAGACGGAATTCTAACCATTAAAGGTAGTGGCGAAATGTATTCTTATGAAAAAGAGCCGATTCCGTGGGATGGATATGAAATTAAAAAGGTTGTTATTTCTCAAGGGGTGCTAAATATTTGTCCGAGTGCTTTCGAAGATTGTCGAAAATTAGAATCAATTGAAATCCCTGATACTGTTACGAGTATTGGAGATTCTGCTTTTGCAGATTGTCTTAGTTTAACTTCCATAAAAATTCCCAATAGTGTTACGAATATCGGGGCTTGGGCATTTTTAGGTTGTCATGGTTTGACTTCTATAAAAATTCCTAATAGCATTATAAGTATTGGACATAATGCTTTTTATTGTGAAAGCTTGACATCCATTGAGATTCCTAATAGTGTTAAGAGTATAGGATATCGTGCTTTTGCAGAATGTGGGTTTTTGACTGCAATTGATGTTGCCAAAGACAACCCTAATTATTGTTCAGAAAATGGTGTACTATTCAATAAGGACAAGACAACGCTAATTCAATATCCTGCATGTAGATATGATGAAAGATACTATATCCCTAATAGTGTTACAAGTATTAACGATGGGGCTTTCTTGAATTGTTGGAAGTTGAAGAACATTATTATTCCTGATAGAGTTGAAAGTATTGGAGAATATGCATTTTATGACTGCAATGCATTAGTTTCAATAACTTCTAAATCTATTGTTCCTCCCAAATTGTTATACGATGATGCTTTTGATGAAGTAGATAAATCAATTCCCATCTTTGTCCCGAAAGAGAGTGCGGAAGCATATAAGACTGCCGGAGGATGGAGAGAGTTTACAAATATACAGCCGATATAGTGGCAAGAAATAGATAATCATTTGACGCTATCCTTTCTCGAAAAGGCAAAAGTTGACCGACGGTCAACTTTGCCAAAATGGGGGCTTGCACATATCGATATTATGGTGTACTTTTGCGTTGGTTTTTAAACATTCACACTATGGCATACATCGACAAATACGGAGTTGAGTACTCCGATGACAAAAAGACAAAGCCATCGTCCTCTTCTACGCCACCCTCGGACAAATCATTGAACTGAAATAACTTCCGAATATGAAAATCTTACACACAAGCGATTGGCACTTAGGCCATGTGCTCTATGGCTACGACCGCACGGAGGAACAGCAGTCGATGCTGGATCAGATGGTCGGTATCGTCCGCGACGAGAAACCCGATGTGTTTATCCTTGCAGGGGATGTCTTTGATACGGCGCAGCCTTCCGCTGCCGTACAGACTATGCTGGCAAAAATGATTGTCGCCCTCCATGATGCGCATCCGACGATGCCGATTGTCATGACAGCGGGCAACCATGACAGCGGTTCCAGACATGAGATATTCCGTACCCCGTGGCAGGCGCTGAATGTGTATGCGGTCGGACAATTGAATAAGGAACACCCCGAGACGCATATCATCGGGATTCCAGGTAAGGGACATGTCATTGCCGTTCCGTATGCCAATGAACGGAACATTCCGGCAGGCTTCTTCCAGACCCTGCTGGACAAGGCGGCAGAGCGGAACACCAACGGCTTGCCCGTCATCATGACGGCGCATACCACGGTCAAGGGATGCGATTATGCCGGGCATGAACACGCCACGGAATATGTCGTCGGAGGTATAGACTCCTTTGATCTGGAGCAGATGGGGCAGGGCTATGATTACCTCGCGTTAGGTCATATCCATAAACCGCAGTTTATTCATTCGGGAGACCACAACGTCCGCTATTCGGGCACTCCTGTTCCGACTGGTTTTGACGAGCAATACGGGCACTCCGTTTCTATTGTGGAGATTAACAGGCATGGAGATATGCCGGTTGTTTCTGAACGTGATATAACCACCCCGCATCCGTTGGTCACGCTCCCGATACAGGGTTTTGCCGCATGGGAAGAGACGAAAGAGTTGTTGCGTAACTATCCGGATGACATTCCCGCCTATATCCGCCTGAATGTGGAGATTGACGATTTCCTGCCGGTTGACGCGAAGGCGGAGGCGGTTAAGATAACCGAAGGCAAGCAATGCCGCCTCTGTCATATCAATGCTAAACGCAAGAACGTCACCACGGATGAGGTCAGAACGATGACCATTCAGGAGTTTCAGGAGCAACAACCCATTGATATCGCAAGACACTATGTGGAATATAAAGGAATCACGTTTGATGGCAAATTACAGGAAACGTTCAAACAGGCGGAAGAATTGGTGAATGCCGATAACCGTCAATAAGGAGGACTGATTATGAAACTGCAGAAACTTACCATACACAACATCGCCTCTATTGAGGATGCCGTGATTGATTTTGAAGCCCAACCGTTATCGGACAGTGAGGTGTTTCTCATTACGGGCAAGACGGGTTCGGGTAAATCCACCATCCTGGATGCTATCTGTTTGGCATTGTATGCCGATACGCCCCGTATGTACAATACCAATATGCAGGGCGACGCGCAAGACGGCGGAGAGACCTTGTCCATTGACGACCCCCGCCAACTCCTGCGACGCGATGCCGGCGAGGGAAAAGTATCGCTCACTTTTGTCGGAAACAACGGACAGCATTATCTGGCGGAATGGGTGGTGCGTCGCGCCAACAACAAGGTGTCTGGAAAGATGCAAGGCAAGTCATGGTCGCTTCAACTCCTTCCGGACGGAGCCACTCTGACCAAGGATGCGGAAATCAAGCAGGAGATTGCTCGTGCCATTGAATTGGACTTCAGGCAGTTCTGCCGCACCACACTCCTCGCGCAAGGCGAGTTCACACGTTTCCTGAATAGCAAAGACGACGAGAAGGCTGCTATCTTGGAGAAAATTACGGACAGGGATGTGTTTTCCAAGATAGGGAAAAAGGTATTTGACGAAACGAAAGAAAAGGAGAATGTATGGAAAAGCGCGCAAGCGCTTACGCAAGGCATTATCATTCTCCGCGAGGACGAGATAACCGCCAGGACACAGGAATTGGCAGATCTGGATCAGCAAAAGCAGAAAGCGGAACAAACCCGCGAGGACTGTCAGCAAAAACTGGACTGGCTGAACCGCGAAGAAAAACTAAAAGACGAGGAGAAAGTCGCCGAAACGAATTATACCGTGGCGCAAGATGTGGTAAATAGCGATGATTTCAAGGCGCGTGAACGGCTGGTCTCGGAATGGAATGACACGATTGAGGCAAGACAGCATCTCAAAGACAGAAAAGAGGCGGTGTCGAGAGAGAAACAATGCCAAACCGCGCTAACTGCTCTGCAAAATAATGAAGCGACCATTCAAAACAATCTCAAAACGGCCGAACAGGACAAAAAGACGGCCGAGGAGCAATTGCAATCGCAAGATAATGCAATCAAACAGCTTGATAGCCAACTGAATACTTTGGATATGCCTCAATTGCGGAAACAACAAACAGATGCGAATGCAGTATTGGCGAAGGTGACGCTGGCAAAGGATCGGCTGACGAACCTGAACAACGAAAAGTCCAAACGGGCACAAAAGGAACAGGAGATTAAGGAACGCGGACAAAAGATAGTTCAGAAAGAAAAGGAACTTACGGAAATGGCATCGCCTATCGGGGAGGCAAGGACCAAGATGGAGATGGCGAAAACGATTCTTGATGCCCAGAAAGATACGATTGACAAGTTTGCCTCCGCATTACGGCAAAAACTCCGCATCGGTGATATTTGTCCTGTTTGCCGGCAAGAGATTAAAGACGCGTTGCCGCATGAGGAAGACTTGAAGAAGCTGGTGGACGGATTGCTGAAAACTTTCTCGGACGCAGAAAAAGAGTATAACGAGAAGGTGGCGGCTGAAAACAAACTGAAGGCAGAAATCAAGTCTGAACGGGAAACCAATCGTATCGCCAGAGATAATTTCAACAATGACAAGTCTGTCGAACGCGCGGAGCAAAATGCGCTGGCGACATTGAAGGAGTTGGGTGTCTCGTCCATTGACAGCCAGACTGACAGACAGTTGGAGGATATCCGCACAAAACAGAACGAGGTATTGGCATCCGTTAAGGAGAATATAAGCCATGGTGAACTGCTCGAGCAAGATATTCGTAGTAAACGAGAAAAACTCGAACAGCAACGGGCACTTGTTAATAAACTCACCGACACGTATCAGAAAGCAAAAACAGCGGTTGATAATTATCAACGCGATAAGGAAGACGCAGAAAAGCGGCTTCGGGAAACGCAAACGCGGATTCAGGAGAACCAGCTGTTCTTGGATCAGTTCTTTGCTGCTAATGCCCTGCTCTCGGAGGCGCGGTTGGAAGAATTGAATACTATCTCGCAGCAGAAGATAGCCGATATAACAACGGCGCTAACGCAGGACAAAGGAAATGTGTCTGCTAAAATGGCGTTACGGGACAAGGCTAAGCAAGACTTACAGACGCACTTGGCTAACAGACCCCGGCTTACAGAAGAAGATACGGCGGACAACCTGCGCGGATTAATCGACACTAACAACACTAAACTCGCCGAACTGAATCAGCATTCAGGTGCCATCACGCAGACGCTGCAAGATAACGCCACAAACTTGGAGCGCTTGGGGAAACTGTTGGAGGCGGAGCAAAAAGCCAAGGCGGAATACGACAAATGGCAGCGCCTGAACAGCTTGATAGGGGATGCTACCGGTAATAAGTTCCGCAAAATCGCGCAGAGTTATGTGCTCAACAGCCTTATCCATTCGGCGAACAGTTATATGAAGACCTTGACGGATCGCTACAGGCTGAAAGTCACGCCCGGCACGTTTGTCATCTCGTTGGAGGATGCCTATCAGGGCTATGTCACACGTGCTGCCAGCACAATCTCCGGTGGCGAGAGTTTTCTGGTGTCTTTGTCTTTGGCGTTGGCGCTCAGTGATATCGGTCAGAAGTTGTCGGTCGATACGCTTTTCATCGATGAGGGCTTTGGTACGTTGAGCGGCGAACCGCTGCGGAATGCCATTGATACGTTGCGTGCATTGCATGACAAGTCCGGAAGGCATGTCGGCATCATCAGCCATGTGGAGGAACTGCGGGAGCGCATTCCGGTGCAGATTCAGGTGAATCAGAATCCCGGCTCATCCAGCAGTACTATCCAAATCGTACCTGAATTGTCATAAGACCATCTGTAAGGCATCATTTGCAATGTGAAAATGGTGTCTTTCTATTGACCGTTTATTGGCGCGCATATACTTAACCGGCAGCGAAAAATCAGCAAGTAGCTCCGTATGATAACCGAAGGTTAGTGCTACTCTGACAAGAAACTCCCCCGCAGGCGGTACCTGCGGGGGAGTGGAAATGTGAATCCTCAACGCTTATCTGCCGGTGTACAGCACTTTCTGTCCGTTGCGGATGTAGATTTGCTGCGGTTGCGGCTCGCGTACCTCTCGGCCGAGAATGTCGTAGTACTTGCCGTCGCCTTCTGCTTCGGTCTCATCAACAGCCGTTACCTCCTCACATGCCTGTCCGCGCATCGTGAAGAACCGCGGAGCGACACCTGCTGATGCAGGAATGCTTAGATACGCCTTGCCTGCTTTGTTGGTGAACGCGCCGATACCGTTAACCGTCCCCTTGGGCCAGTACAGACCGCCTTGGGTCGTTCCCTCAAGACGGGTCAGGATATAGTGGACATCGCCGTCATTTATCACCTCATCCGACAACGTGCCGTGTAGCATATTCACCGAAGAATAGTCGTCCGTCGTTGTGGTCTCGTACAGCGTGTAGGTCGTGTTGGGAATACCCTCGAAGAACACGCCTGTATAAGCAGGGATGACAGTCAGCATCTGATAAGTGAGGTCTCTGCCGCTGATGCCTGTATATATGTACGCTTTCAGGTCGGAAGGAACCGCGTATGCCTTGTCCGCATAGAATGACAGGAAACCGTACTCCGACATCGTTACCGTAATGAAAGGTATGGTTGACTCGGTAAACGTCTGCTTCTCAAAGACAGAATTGCCGAATATGGCGGTATAGGTGGTAACTCCGTCTTCTGTCGTGGCAATAGCCGTGCTGACCTCCGTAACCGTGTGTGAAGCGTCGCGTTTGCATACGGCTGTCGCCGTGCAGGTGGCATGGTCTTCGCTCCACATATAGGTGATGGCCCAGTCGTGCCCCAATGCGGGAATCTCAGTAGTGGTCGTCTGTGAGTCAAAAGCCCCATTCGCGAAGACTGCCGTATAAGTGTTGGCTCCTTCTTCGGTACAGGTAGGCTCAGTGGTACTCGTCAGTGTGGCGGTTACGGTTTCTGTTTCCACATGCGCTGCATCATCCGCACATACGCGCTTAGCCGTGCAGTCCAAGCCATCCCACTCATACGTTGGCTCGCCCCAGTTGTGTACGTGTGAGGAAACAGGCTCATATTGAGCGAATATCCACATGTCTTCCGTAACGTGCGTGAAGTCTGCCGGATCCCAGCCCTTGAACTCGTAGCCTTCCACCTCAGGTGCTTCAGGTGCCGTAACTGACCCGCCGCATTCAATGAATTGTATGCTGCCCAACTGCTCACCGTAGAAATCCAGGAACATGACAGAATTGGTAATCTTTGAGTATTGGGAATACACGATGAGGTCGCTAACCACATGGTCAAACGTTCTGCTCCAGCCGGTGAAATCATAGCACTCCTCTTCGGGGGCTTCGGGAGCGATGGCTGTACCGCCGTAGGGAACTTGTTGCGGCTCTGCCTCGATGGAGGAATAGTTCCTGTCAAGGAACGTTACAGTGAAATAGACAGGTTGGGTGAAATACCCCTTGTTGCCGTCTTTCCCGTCAAGACAGGCGTATTCGAGTTCGACATGGGAATCGTTGTACTTGGTGCCGTTGCCGCCTTTCAGTTTCCTGCTTCCGTAGAACATATCGACAGAATTCGATATACCGGCATTCAGGCTCCAGTCATCGCCGCAATAGATTGTCTCCAGCGAACCGCACCAACCAAACATCGCTTCCGTATCGGTCACTTTATCGGTATTGAATCCGCCGACATTGAGGAACGTGAGCGAAGCGCAGCTGGAAAACATAAACGACATATCCGTAACGTTTTCTGTTCTGAACCGGCTGACATCAAGCCATGTCAGCTTTTCGCAGTCCTTGAACATACCTGCCATGTTCCTCACCCTTTCAGTATTGAATCCGCTGACATCAAGCGAGGCGAGCGATGAACAGCTGCCGAACATGTCTGTCATATCCGTAGCCCTTGCGGTATTGAAATGACTGACATCAAGCGAGGCAAGCGATGAGCAACCGCTGAACATACCCTGCATCTCAGTCACTTTCTCCGTCCTGAACCCGCTGACATCCAGCGTAGTGAGTGAAGAGCAGTCGGCGAACATATAACCGATTTCAATCGCATTGACGGTGTTGAAATGACTGACATCCAATTCGTCAAGCTGCTGACAGTTCAGAAACATACCTGCCATACGCCAAACATTGTCAGTCTTGAATTTGCTTACATCAAGCAAGGTAAGCGATGAGCAGCCGGCGAACATAAAGCCCATGTCTGTCACATTGCCGGTGTCGAAGTGCCGTACATCCACCATGCCCAGCGACGAGCAGCCGGAGAACATCTCGTGCATATAGGTCACATTGCGCGTGTCAAAGTTCCTGACATCGAGCGTGGCGAGCGACGAGCAGTCCTGGAACATGGCACTCATATCCATCGCTTTATTGGTATGGAAATTGCTCAGGTCAAGGCTTGTAAGCGACGAGCAGCCGAGGAACATACTGTCCAAGTACAACACGTTTTCCGTATTGAAACTGCTGACATTAACTGTGGCGAGCGATGCGCAGTCTGCGAACATGCTGTTCATATCGGTTACGTTGCGGGTATCGAAACTGCTTGCATCCAGACCTGTGAGCGATGCGCAATCGAAGAACATACTGTCCAGATACACGACGGAAGGTGTGCGGAATCCGCTCAAGTCAATGGATTCAAGAGAAGCGCATTCCGAGAACATATTGCTCATTCGGATGGCTGCATCGTTGCTCCATCCGCTGATATCAACCGTCTCCAGAGAGGAGCAGTTAAAGAACAGCCAGCTCAGATCCTCGACGGATGCCGTATTGAGTCCCGCTGCCTCAAAGGTTACAAGCGATATACAGCCGGAGAACATATAACCCATGTCCGTGACACTTTGCATGTCGAAGTTGCTGATATCAAGCGAGGCGAGCGCGACACATCCGGCAAACATTCCGTTCATGTCGGTAACATTGCCTGTCTGGAAACCGCTTACGTCAAGCGAAGTGATTGCGAAACACCCGAAGAACATTTCCTTCATTGAGGTCGCACTGCTGGTAACAAAACCGCTTAAATCAATTGATTCCAGCATCTGGCACATATAGAACATCCCGGTCATATCCGTAACGGCGGATGTGTTGAGATACGGAAGATTCTCTATCTGCCTCAATGCGCCGAACTCTTCAAACCAGCGTGCGGTGCTTACGGGTGCGGCGTTGCGCACCGACTTGTGGAGTACCGCCTTTTTGACGAATTTTCTGTATATGCTCCAGTCCGTTACGCCGCCTTTCTTCTCACGCTGCGCGTCATAGTATAACGTCAGAGTGGTGCCGTCGGTTGAAAGAACGGCGTATAATTCCGGCACGCCCGATGGGGTGAAGTAACCCGGGTTGCCGTTCAGTCCGTCAGGAAGAGCGTAGTCCAACCCGGTGTGACTCCCGTTGTATGCCGTCCCGTTGCCGCCTGCAAGACGCGGACAGTTCTCGAACATACCCTCCGAAACGGAAATTGCGTACTGACTCCAGTCCTCATCGCAATAGATGCGTTCAAGCGAACTGCAACCGCTGAACATACCGCCCATATCGGTAACACGCGATACGTCAAACCCGCTCACGTCCACCGACTCAAGCATTGTGCAGCCGGCGAACATATAGCCCATATTGGTCACATTGGAGGTGTTGAGATTGGAGAGATCGGCATCTTGCAGCATGGCGAAATAAGCGAACCATCTGCTTGTCGTAGTCGGCTCATAATCCGAAACGGATTGGGCCAGAACGACTTTGGTCACCATACCCATATACACGCTCCAGTCGGTTACGCCGCCGCGTGTGGCGCGTTTGTTGTCGTAGTGGAAGGTAAGAGTAATACCGTCCGCCTCAAGCACCGCATAGAACTCCGTGGCTGCCGGTTGGGTGAAATACCCCAAATTGCCGTTCAAACCGTCGGGAAGAGCGTACTCGAAGTCCGTATGCGCGTCATCATAGCCGGTTCCGTTGCCGCCTTGCAGTTGCACGCAGTTGCTGAACATCTCCTCCGAATCCGCGATGTTGAAGTTCTGACTCATATCCGCTCCGCAGACTATCGTCCGAAGCGACACACAGCCGTCGAACATACCTTGCACGTTGGTAAGATTGTCCATATTGAAACCGCCCAGATCAAGTTCGGTCAGTGCCTCGCAGCCTTGGAACATATAACTCATATCGGTAACGATGTTCGTGCGGAATCCGTCAAGGTCAAGCGAGGTAATTAGCTGACAATTTTGAAACATACTGTTCATATCTGTCACATTGTCTGTACGGAAACGGCTGACATCAAGCGTTGTAAGCAACGGGCAACCGCTGAACATCCCGTGCATATCGGTAACGTTGCGGGTGTCAAACCGGCTGACATCAAGCGAGGTGAGCGACGTGCAGCCGAAGAACATACCGTGCATATCGGTTGCGTTGCGGGTGTCAAAGCCGCTGACAGCAACCGATGTAAGCGACGAGCAACCCTCGAACACCGTGTGCATTCCCTCCACTTTGGAGGTGTTGAATCGGCTCACATCTATCGTGGACACATTGCTGCAGTAGGAGAACATTCCGCTCATATTGGTCACATTATCCGTATTGAAACCGCTGACATCAATCGTAGAGAGAGAACTGCAAATCAAAAACATCCTTCCCATATCCGTCACCTTGTCGGTATTGAAACCGCTGACATCCAGCGAGGAGAGCAGTAGGCAGATGGCGAACAAACCTTGCATGTTGGTAACATTGCGGGTGTCAAAACCGCGGACATCGAGCGCCTCCACGTTCTGACATCCCCAAAACATATAGCTCATGTCTGTCACATTCCGTGTGTCGAAACGGCTGACATCAAGCGCGGAAAGCAATATACAGTCTGCGAACATTCCGCACATATCCGTCACATTCCCCGTCTGGAACGCGCTGACATCGAGCGAAGTGAGCGATGAGCAAGAACCGAACATACTGTACATGCTCGTTACATTATGCGTGTCGAATCGGCTGACATCAAGTGTCTCGAGAGAAGAGCAACCAAAGAACATAAAGGTCATATCCGTAACCTCGGACGTGTTGAGATAATCGATGTTTTCGATTTCCCGCAGGCCGCCGAACCCATCAAACCACGAAGCCGTGCTTTCGGGTCTTGCCGCTTGGAACGACTCGTCGAAGACCACACGGGTGACATTAAGCCTCCATTTGCCCCAGTCCGTCAAACCGCCACGGCTGTCGCGCTGGTCATCGTAGTACAGAACCATCGTTTCGCCGTCAGGTTCCATCGCGGCGTAAATCTCCTGCGCGTGTGTCGTCACGGCACCGCCCATGCCCGCAAGCAGCGCAAAGGCAAGAAGTAGAAACTTTCTCATAGTATTTTGAATTTGATTTTTCATTATACAGTCTGACCCATAAGGCAGTCTGCATCACAAGGCTATTTGTGCCACACAATCTGCGCACAAAGGTACAACGATATTTGGATGGAACAAATTATTTGGTTATTTCATTTTCTGTTGGCGTTTTCTCTTCTGTAATATCAACATTCTATGCAGGTATCTGCTCTGCCGCTCTTTCTTCTGTCCTGGGTGTGTCAAAACTAAAAATGTCTCTTTGAGAATTGAATATTTGAAAACGCTCTCGTCCCCCCCCCTACAGGAAGTTTTGGGGTATTTTGAGCATTCTTCGAGTTTTGACACACCCTCATCGCCGCAAGCGGCGCGGGATTGATAAGAAGTGGGAAGCACTGGGAATTATTGTGCATTATTGGGAAGCAGTGAGAAGCAGTGAGAAAGTGCCAATCCCCGCTATCGTATTTTTGCACTTGTTGCCGTGTCCCTCGTAAGAGTATATCTTGCTCAATACGAGGGGTATATGTGTTTCGAGGTAATTTAGGTCTTTTGGGGGCTTGCACATATCGATATTATGGTGTATTTTTGCGCAAAATCACTACTTGAAAATAAAGCACTTACAAAGAAAATGCATTTTTTTGAAAAAAATTGCTTTTTAGGTGATAGATTTAGGCCATTTTTTTGCTATATTATAGAGGGGGTATTTTTTTGCCGAACGCGACTGATAGATTTTTGTGTCTGTATGCCTCTATAGATATGTAAAGGGTATAGACTATGGTAACCCAAGAGTGCCAGATAGTGCCAAGTAGTGCCAGATAGTGCCAGAATGGGACAACGCCAATCCCCGCTATCGTATCTTTGTGCTTGCGTATGTCAGGTGTTTGTGGTACTTTTGTGTTGTTTTTAATGACTGAAATTATATGGAAATGATTCTTAGTTTTGTAGCCGGTTTGGTACTGGCAGCGATTATTGCCTTCCTTGTGCTGCGCAGCGTCAAGTCCGCAGCCGAGGCGGCGCAGGCAAAGGCACTGGATGATGCGGCCAAACAAGCCGAGGCGGACAAGAAAGTGGCGGTGGCCAGATTGGAGGCGGACGTGCGGAATGCGCAGGACAATATGGCGCAGTTCAAACTGGATGCGGAGAAACATACGCAGGAACTGCTGGAGGCAAAAGAACAGGCGCACCGGCAGGCCGTCGAGGCTATGGAGAAACGTCATGACGAAGCCGTCAGAGCCGAACGCGAACGCAACGAGCAGGCGCTGAAGGCGATGCAGGAACAAATCCAGAACGTGACAAACCAGATGCTCAAGGAGCGTCAGGCCGAACTGCAGCAGTCCAATTCGACCAACATGAAGCAGATTGTGGACCCGCTGAAAGAGACGATTGCCAAGATGGAGACCGCGCTCAAGGAGAACAAGTCCACGCAGGAGACCTCAACAGAAGCCATCAAAGAGAAAATAGCCACACTCGTCAGCACGACTATGAAGGTTAGCGACAGTGCCGACCGGCTCAGCAATGCCTTGACAGCGGAGAACAAGACACAGGGCAACTGGGGCGAGCAGAGGCTGGAAACATTGCTTGACCAGATCGGACTGGAACGCGGACTGGAGTATGAGGCGCAGGAATACCTGCGCGACGCGAACGGCAACATCATCGTTTCTGACGAGACGGCGCATCGTATGCAGCCGGATGTCATCATCCATCTGGACGGGACGCGTGACCTTATTATCGACTCGAAAGTGTCGCTCAGCGCGTTTGTGGATTATATGAACGCCGATTCGGAGGAAGAGCGACAGACGGCACTGGCGGCACACCTGCGCAGCATCAGAAACCATGTGAAGGAACTGACGCAGAAGCACTACGCCGCCTATGTCAAGCCGCCGCGCCAGAGTGTGGACTTCGTGATGATGTTCGTGCCCGTGGAGGCGGCGCTGCAACTGGCTCTCGCTTCGGACGCAAGGCTGTGGCGTGAAGCCATGAACCAGGGCGTGTTCATTGTGGGCGAACTGAACCTGTATGCCGCCTTGCGCGCGGTACAGGTGACATGGACGGCCATCAAGCAGAACGCCAACAACATGGCGATATGTGAAACGGCTGCCGAACTTGTCAACCGCGTGGGTGACCTGCTGGAGAAAGTGGAAAAGATGGGCAAGAAGCTCAACGAGGTCAATGTTGCCTACGGGGAGGTGAACGACAAGGCGAAGAGAGGCCAGTCGGTGCTCGGCTCTGCCCAGAAACTTGTCAAACTCGGAGCAAAGGCGAGCGCCAAGCATCCGCTGCCTTCCGACGAGGGAGCGGATATCCTGCCACAACTTCCCGTTGTATAGCAATCGCCTTGCTGCACAGGAAAACGCCTGTCCGCATAAAGGATAAACCGATTTCTTGCGAATTATTTTGCAGAAAACTGTTTTTCGTGTACTTTTGCGGCACAAGACATATCTATTAACCTAAATACTAACCAACACAAAGATGAAAAAACTCCTTGTATTAGCCTTGTCTGCCTTCAGTGCGGTGGCTATGGCTCAGACAGAAGAGACTCCCGAACAGAAGCAGGATTCGGGTTTCGTGTTCACAACCGTTGACAGCGTGGCTATCACGCCCATCAAGGACCAGCACCGCAGCGGCACTTGCTGGTGCTTCTCCACACTCGGATTCCTTGAGAGCGAGGTAATGCGTCTTAACAAAGGCAAAGTGGTGGATTTCGCGGAGATGTTCGTTGTAAGCCATACGATGGTTGACCGCGCGGAGTACGTGGTACGCATGTATCAGAACGCCCAGTTCGCGGCTGGCGGAAGCGCATACGACGTTATCTACTGCCTGAAGCACTACGGTCTGGTGCCACAGTCTGCGATGCCCGGTATCAAGTACGGCAGCACACCCGCTGACACCCTCCCCGTTCATAAAGAGCTGGACGCCGTTGCCAACGGCTATGTCAAAGCCCTCACACGCAGCCTCGGCAAACTGACCCCCGTATGGAAACAGGGTCTGCAGGCTGTCTATGACACCTATCTGGGCGAATGCCCCAAGGACTTTATGGTGGACGGAAAGAAACACACTCCGGAGTCCTATGCCAAGTCCCTCAATCTGAACGCCGACGACTACGTGAGCATCACCAGTTACACCCATCATCCCTATTCCTACGAAGAGGGTCATCCGCGCTTCGCTCTCGAAGTGCCCGACAACTGGCGCATGGACATGATGTACAACGTGCCGATGGAGGACCTTATGCGCATCATCGACAATGCCCTTGACAAAGGTTTCACCATGGCTTGGGGAGCTGACGTGAGCGAACAGGGCTTCACCCGCAAGGGCGTGGGTGTTGTGCCTGACGAGGAGAACGGTGCGCAGATCACCGGTACCGATATGGCCCACTGGCTGGGAATGGACGCCAAGAGCAAGCGCGAGGAACTGACCAAGCGCCCCTTGCCCGAGCGTACCATCACCCAGGAGATGCGCCAGGAAGCGTACGACAACTGGGAGACTACCGATGACCACGGTATGCAGATATTCGGCCGTGCCAAAGACCAGAACGGCAAGATCTACTACATGATCAAGAACTCTTGGGGCACGAAAGGCTTCGACTACAACGGCATCTGGTATGTGTCCACAGCCTTCATGCAGTACAAGACCAACGATATCCTTGTCCACAAAGACGCCATCCCCAAGGATATCCGCAAGAAACTCGGTCTCTAAGCAATGAGTGCACGCACATATTTTATTGCTACTCGTCCGTGGTCATTTCCCGTATCGGTCATGCCGGTGCTGGTGACCACGGCGGGTCTTTTTTCAATGGGTTACACCGTCAGCTGGTGCATGGCGTTGTGGGCAATCATAGGGATAGTGCTCTTCCATGCTGCGGGTAACACACTGAGCGACTACTACGACTTCCGGCATGGCGTGGACGCATCGGATACGTACGGGGCGCAGACACTCGTGGAAGGCCAACTGACCGCCGGACAGATGAAGCGGTTTGCCTATGTCCTGTTTGCCGTATCCGTTCTCAACGGTCTGGCTATAGCGTGGGCAAGTTCGTGGTCGCTCCTGTGGATTGGTGTGGTAGGCGGCTTGCTGGCCTTCTTCTATTCGGTGCTGAAGTTCCGCGCTCTGGGCGATGTGGATATCTTCTTCAATTTCGGCGTGCTGCCTGCCCTTGGGACGGCAATGGTGGTGCTTCCCGATGCTTCCTTCCGTGCCTCCTGTTCGGATGCGCTGTGGATGGTGCTTGCGTTCATACCCATCACGAACGCGGTACTCCATGCCAACAACACACGCGATGTCGCTACAGACACGCGCGCGCGGATACATACCCTGCCGATGCTGATAGGACAGAAAGCCAGTCAGGTCATCTACTACGTGGAGGTGCTGCTTCCCTGTGTTTGGGTTATCGTATGTGTCCTTGCGGGCAAACTGCCGTTGGGGGCATTGCTCATACTGCTTTCGCTGCCGATGGCATGGCGCAACTGCCGCACAATGGCACGCCTCCCGAAGGACAAGGACGCCATCAACCGTCTCGATGAGCAGACTGCCCAACAGCAACTCGTTTCGTCGTTGCTTCTGATTGCAGGCATTATGGGGTGGGTGGCTTGCAGCCGTTTGTTCGGATAACAACCTTCTGACTTGTTATGAACAGGAATCTCTCGTATGCACTGATAGCCGCCGCGCTGCTGTGGTTCGTTATGTTCTCGCCGCAGACGGCTGGCAACGTGAACTTCTGGGGAGTGATGTCCTCTGCCGCCGTATTGCTGCTTGTCCTCTCCTTGTGGTACGGCCGTGACCTGTGGAAACAACGGTGGCAAAAGTGGCAGAGCAGCGGAAACAAAACGCTGTATGTCCTGCAGCAGATAGGTCTGGGGATAGTCATTGCCGCCGTACTGTGGGGGGTGTTCTGGATTGGCGACAAGGTGTCGCAATGGATGTTCCCGTCTTTCGCACGCATGCAGGTGGATACCGTCTATGCATTGAAGGAGAAAGGCAGTACGCAGTTAATCGGCTGGCTCATGCTTTGTCTTATAGGTCCTGCGGAAGAGATTTTCTGGCGCGGGTATGTGCAGGCGTCTTTCTGCCGTATGTTTAGGGCGAACCCGCCGCAATGGCTTCGCCGCCTTCCCGCAGAGTGGTCGGCTATGATTGTGTCAACAGCCGTTTACACGCTCATACATCTGCCTGCTATGAACTTCATGCTTCTGATGTCCGCTCTTGTCTGCGGCGTTATATGGGGCGGTCTGTACGCCTTCCGGCGCGACTGGCTTCCTGCCGTCATCGTGAGCCACGCCCTCTGGGATGCTGCCGTCTTTGTCTGGTTCCCCATTATGTAAACAGAGACAGACGCTAACGAACAATCCCAAGCAGGCACTGCTTGGGATTGTTATTCAAAAGTGTCAGCATAATGGTCGTTCCGGCGTCAATATGCTTCTTCCCATGCGTTATCTGTAGCGGCGGTTGCGATTGCGAAGTCCGCACATAATGCACTTCTCCCTGCCCGGGAAGGTGAATAGCAGCGTCACTTTGGCTCCGACGGTGAAATTGTGCAGATAGTAGTTCCCCATCGCATTGGAGAACCATACAGGCTTGGTCTGAAATGTCACGAAATCCCACTTGGATACATAAGGTATATACATAGCCGGATCGGGCGACTGCGTGGAGAAATTGAACAGCCCCATATCGGCATAGGCGCCAATGCGGAAATGTGTCCCCTCCCTTGCCGTCCAGTCATAGCCGGTCTCCAACGTGAGAAGGACATCAAAACGCTTGTCTGTCGCATTGTTCTTATTCTTCAAGGGAACATTTTCGCGATAGCCGTGGTTGTCCATCTCCATCCATTCCGTGTCCTCCCCCATGCCGTAGTAACGGTCGTACGACCCGCGCGAGGTAACATTCATCTCGGTTGTCGTCTGCTGTATGAAGGGGAACGTGAAGGTAAGACCTCCCATGAGATAATAGCCGTATATATGCATACCTGCAAGCAGCGGCAGCTGTCCGTGCACCTGCATCAGGTAATCCTGCCGGTTGGTTACCGTATAGGTCAGCGACGACAAGGGTACACCCCAAGAGTCAATTACCCGTTCCCAGAGAGGGTCATAGATGATGAAATCCCTGTTGGTGAAACGCATATCGCCGACATTGTTCCTTATCTCGCGCATGGAGACACCCAACCCCACTTGCAGCATAAACAAGCCCTGACGGAACTCATACGCCATTCCGAGCCTGCCGTCATACCCGCCGGGCTTCAACTGCAGCAGCTCCGGCCCGCCAAAGACATTCGAGTAGCCTCCAATGCCGTAGAATCCGAACGTATGCAACTCACCTGTTTCCTTGGAATAGAGCAATCCGCGCGTGTCACGCTGGCGGCGTACATCCCGGGATGTGAAATGCCGCGAGGACAACCCGCGCATGGTGGGCTCACCCGCAATACGCGTCTGCGCAGTCAGCGGCAAGACCACCAACAGGCTAAAAAGGACTATGGCAGATAATCTTTTCATCACTTGACAAGCACTTTAACTGTCCGTTCGATGAAGGACGAGTCGTGTAAATGGAAAATATAAACTCCTGGTACGGCGGGCAACTTGACCTCATGAGCGTTATGCGCGCCTGGATAATAAGCGCCGCTGGTCAGTTTTGCACCATACGGGTCGAAAATCTCATACGTACCGTTGTTGACACACAATATGTTGACAATCGGATTCTCCACAACAACGTGCGTGGGGACCACGGACACATACGGCAGCGAGGGCGTCAGTGTCTGCTGCTGCGACAAATTGGGCGAGAGATAGCACGTGAAATACGTCAGCGAGTCGAGGTCACGTGTCAGCGCCACACTGTAAAGCGCATCGCTCTCAAGGTACTGCGGGCAATAGAGATAGGGTTTGGTCTCACCCGGCATCAGCACATCATCCTTGTACCACTGGAAGGCATAAAAGTGATAGCCTCCGTTGAGCGAATCGACAAGCAGACCGATGGCGTCGTTCCAGTGCTGCTCCAGCAGCCACGAGGGATAGCGTACCTGGAAGTCAAACGGCATAGCCAGCAGGTTCGAGTCAAGGCAGTAGCCGTTGTCAAACCAGACAGTCGCGGAGTAATCGGAGGGCAGAGTGTAGTGCATCTTGTCTTCCACCACAGGCATCGGAAGGGTCAGCGTCCTGTCGTTGGTGCTGATTGCCGTCCAGTCCACATCCTTGAAGTTATGTTGGTGTGCCCAATCGTTATAGCGTACGCAATAAGCAATGGCGGGCTCACCTTGCGAAGCGAAATGCACATCGAAGGTCTTGTCGTCCGCACATATAGCGGAAAGATCCACTACAGAGAACTGCGTCGGTGGAATAACCAGCAGATTCATAGTGATGCTCGAATCGCAACCGTAGATATTCTTGTCGTCGTCGGTGATGACAACGGACTGCGTGAGGACATGGTCGCGGAAATACAAGGTGTCGCCCAGACAGATGGTGTCGTAGAGGAACGTCTTTTGCTCGGGCATGACACGCACCGGACGATGGTAGATGGAGTCGCAGCCCAATACGGTCTGGTTGATGTCCCACAGGTCGAATATCCTGTCCTCCGTCCATTTCTCGGCATCAGCGGGCGAAAGGTCGATTCTGTCCGCGTGTCCGGGCCACGTGTATGGCAACTCGAATCCGCAGACGACCACAGTGTCCTCCTCGAAATGGTACGCCTTGTTAATCCTCAGGTAGAGGTAACTGGAGTCGTTACACCCTGCCGCATTCGGAGTAACTAGTGTGTCACGTATGAGTGTGTCGGCATCAACGGCGTAGGTCTGGTTGTTCTTGTCCCACGTAAAGGTCTCGTCAGAACACATGACTACTGTGTCGTACAGATTTACGGCGTCATTCACATAGAGACGAAGCGTATAAACGGAGTCGCACTTGCAGGTGACCGTGGACAAGGAGTCGTAGATGACAATCCATCCGGTGGTGTCGGTGGGAACGGCTTTCAGTTTGTGCCCCTGCTCGTCGCGCAGCCCCTTCGTGTGCTCCACACCGTCCTCCGTAACCCAATGGTAGGGCTGATAGCGGCAGACCTCATCCGTCTTGGTCGGGAAACTGTATACATCGAAGTATTGTACCCTAACCTGGTAGAGACTGTCGCACTCGTCCACGCCGGAGAAGCGCTGCTCGTAATTCACCCACAAGTCGCCCTCGTTATCAGGCAGGTATTGCAGCGTCAGTCCGTGCCACAGCAACGTGGCATCCTTACACATCTGTTTCTCCGATGTCTCCAAGTAACCCGGGATATGAATCAGATGAAGCGCGCGTATGGAGTCGGCTTCGAATCGGACGGATTGGAGAGTGTCATAGAAATAGTCCCTGCGGACAAGGTTGATGTTAAGGAACTTGTCGGTATATTCAGCGCGCCAGTCGTACTTGTCCGTAGTGCAGGTCTTGTCTTCCGGATCCCAGATGAGGTAGGTGGGCAGGACGGTGAGGTAGCAATGGACAATACTGTCCACACCTTCGGCAGTCTGCAGTGTGTCTATATAGAAGTACTCGCGTATGTCTCTGTCATCGGAGGTGTAGTCGTCCACCAGATACTCCTTGCCGGTGTGCCGGTTGTTCCCGTGTCCGAATTCCCACTCGGAATTGTTGTCTCCGATTCGCTCGTGGATGACTGTCAGCTTGGTCTGTTTGAATTTCAGACGGAGATAGAGTATGGAGTCGCAGCCCAAAATAGTGCTGAAGACTGACTGACGTTTGTAGAACCCGCTCGCATCCAGCTCGGAGGAGGCAATGCGGACGATATTGTCGTAATAAGGCGATGTCGGGTCAAGCGGCCATGTCGCCTCGTCATAATCCGGTCCGACATAGAGGGTGCGTTCCCAGATGTACGTCTCGTTGGTGGCAAGGGTGTCCTGTGCAACCACTTTGTTCCTGTTGAACACATCGGTAAAGACGGGCGCCACATAGAGCCGGAGCGTCCACGTGCTGTCTGCGTAGGTGGTAGTGGGCAGCCCTCCGTGAGGATCCTTGTGGGTGACGATGGAAACCAGTTTGTCTGTTACAGTCAGCCAGCCCGAGTCGCGAAGCGAAATCTCCTTGATGGGCAGACCGTTGATGCGCAGGTTGTTGTCCGTACCCATGTGTCCCTCCCAATCGTAGGTTCCGTCCGCCTGACAGACAGTGTCTGCAACAGAGAAACTATAGGACTGTGCTCCGTATAATGCCAATATATATATGGAGTCGAAACCGAGAGTCGTCTGGTACGTGTCATAACAATAGAGCGTCTTGCCATCTTCGGCCGTCAGCGTACAGATGGTTTTGTCCGTGCCGTCTTCCATCGTGCGATGCCATGTATATTCCTCTCCGCCTCCTATGAATACGTATGTGGTATCGCGGAAGACGTTACCCAAGCGGACGTGCTTGACCACTATGCTGTCGCACTCGTGTGTGCCGGTGCGGAGAGTGTATTGGCAGGTAATGGTCTGGTCCTGATCAATAAGCTGGTCGTATGGCTTGGTAGCTTTTGCACCACCATAGACAATGCCGCCGCACTCCAGTACATCCTCCTCGGAGAAGTCAATGTCCTCTTCTATATAATAGGAAGGAAGGACGGTGAGGTTGAGGACGTAGACACTGTCGCAACCTTTCTTACGGCATTCGGGGCAGTTCTTTGTGCGCAGACTGTCCGAGATGACAAAAGTGGTCATGGGCGTGTCTTTCGTCCACAGCTTGCCGTAGCCGAAATTGATTTTCTCGCCTGAAATTGAGTCATAAAGGGCATGCCCAGCATTGGAATGCTTGTCCCATATATAATCAGTGACGTTGCTACAGATGGTGTCGTACTCAGTAAAATGGTACGTCTCGCTCATATAGAATACGGCATGGCATATGCTGTCGCATCCTGCTTTGGTACCGATGTTCCTCGTGTAGGGCGTTTCGGAATCAGTCAGCCTCATCTTAATGGGCAGGTCGGTCACAGCCTTGCTGCCGGCGAAATACTCGCCGTTGTACTCAACCACTTCGTTGTCGCAGAGGTGAAGCACATCGTTCGCTTCGTATATGGGATTACAGGTAAGACGAACCCAATACTCAATCTTGGACAATTCAGCTTCTACCGTTTCCACCTTTATCTGATACGTTCCCAGAGTTACTTCCGTAAACGGCTCGAACGTGGCATCAGGATAGGTCTCCCGCCATTTGGCACCTGCAAAAATCTTGCCGCGATACATAATGGTGTCGTTCAGACACACGCTTCTCGGTTCTATCTCGGCATCCTGCTTTTGATTGATAAGCGTCAGGTGGAAAAGCATCGGGCATCCGTTCTCGTAGTTGATGCGCGCATTGAACTCTCGTGTCTGGTCGTGTCCGGGCTCAATCTCCATAGTACGCGTGACATCGCCATCACTGTATATCCACGTGTAACCGAAGCCGTTAGGAACGACTTGCGTTTCCTCCTTCACCACAACCTTCTCACGGGTCAGTATGAGCGTGTAGCAACTGTCCAAATCGTCTTTGGTTGTATAGCAGTCCTGGAACTTCTTTGTTTCTCCGATGGCAACCTGACTTGCCACGTCCGGATTGGTCTTGGTGTGTCCTGTCCACACAAAGTCCTTCCAATCGACACCGTACTTCACTGGGTCATCTGTCCTGTCGCAGAAACTCTGCACCAGCGTGTCGCGCAAATGCACGCGCAAGATTACGGTACTGTCACATCCATCGAAATCGGGATCGACTATATCGCCGCAGTTGCACCCGCGGGTCTTTAGGTGGTCGGTATAGATTCCGGGTTTGCTGATTGTTCTGCCGTTGTAGAAAGTATTCTCTCCTCCGTTGAATTTGATGGTAGGGTTGCTGTGGGTCAACGCCATATCCTTCAGTTTGACTTCGGGAGGAACAGGGCAGACAAAGACCGCAAAAGTTACTATGGAGTCGCAACCGCTCGCAGTTGTGTACTTGCGTTTGAAATAATGCTTGCCAAGACCGATGCGGTACTTGAAGTCTTCTATTTTCTGCTCTCCTTTTACTGACGGGTCGGCAATGAACATCGTCTTCTGCCGCTCTTTAGGAAGCCCCAAGTCGCTGGTTTTGGGTATGTCTGGTTTGTTGATGGTCTCGAAGTATGACTTGTCGGAGAAGAAATAGGTGGTGTCACCAGAGCAGAAGACACGCGGAATGGTGTCATCGTAGGAGCGCATCACGCGAACCACAGTGGTGAGCGTGTCGTAGACCGGCATGTCCTCCGGACAGATGATGCGCTGATGACGCAGTAGGGCGTGTACATTGTAATTGGTGTAGGGGTCACGTTGGGATGGCTGTTTGTCCTTGTCTAAATCAACGATGAACTGATGTTGCCATTTGCTCAGTTTGGAAAAGTCGAAATCCTCCCTGATTATGATTCGCTCGAGTTTCCCCTGGCGGGTCATTTTGTCCACTTGCCAGATGACGCTGTCTAACGTATGGTCGCAATCGACCGCGAAATTGAGGGTTGATTTGTCGCAGATGATAGCCGTATCCAATCGCGGCTTGTCAATGGGGAAATCATCAAACTGACGCTGGTACCATCCGTTCTTCATTCGTTCCAAATCGTATGACTTGGGACTCATATAGTTTTCCGTGTCGGTGATATAGAGCGAGTCGGTATAGAGATCCAGGCGGTATCCAAGAGTGTACATATAGCCTGTTCCCGATTGCGATACACCATATACGTAACCGGTGAATCCATCGCCTGTCGTGGACAGTTCGTGTTTGCCAAAACTCCCCACAGGAATATGGGCATACGCCATATTTGCATCCCCTCCATATGTCTTGAACAGGGTGCTGTTGACAGTTATACCGTCCAACTGAAGCAAACCGATATCCTTCTTTGGAATGTTCACCTCCAGATAGTGGTACTGCAAGACATCCTCGGCTTTCGTTTCCAATTGTCTGGTAAAGAAAGTCATTTCTTTCACACGGTGATCCCACGGCACCAGCATCGCGTTGGCAGGATCGCCCCATGTGTATGTGTCAATCAGGTTGTCGTTCGAATCATATATATTCTCCTGGTTATAAGAAGAACTGGTGAGATAAGTGAAGCATAATGCGGGTTGGGATGTCTCAAGCACAATATTGGAAATCTTCTCCGTAAGAATGGGACGAACGGCAAGAGAATGATAAGCCGCCAATGTAGTGGTTACGGTGGATGTCTTGCCGTTCTCTTCGTTGTATCGGGTCTCTTTCACCACAGTATTGTCATATAATGCCGTGACCACACACTCCATATTCTTTATATGCTCGGACGGGCGGGAAACAAAGAAACGTGTTCCGAATGTGTTGATTGGGGGAAGTTGCTCAAAAGTGTAGTCGTTGGAATAGGACTCACCCATAGGAATGTTTACCTGCTCGTTAGCGGCGAAGACGGCAATTGGTTTGTCGGCGCAAATCATCGAACCGGACATATCAAGAGTATCGCCAGAAGCTTTCACTTTCTGTTTGCTGCCAATCATTATCATATTGTGCTTGGACAATTTCCTGACAAAAGGTGTACCCGATGCTCCGCCTGTGGAAGTCTCAGCGCTTGGTGTGATACGGACGGTCGTATTATCTTCGGTGGCGACAATGGCAAATTCAGTACTCTTACCATCGTTAGGGAAAGTCTGAATCATATATTCGCGTCCCAGTGACTTGTACGGAATCACTAAAGCCGCATCACGCGCGGAGTTTCCCAACGGACCTGATTGCATAAATGCGTAACATGAAAAGGGGGTTTTCCCGTCTTCCGCGACTATACGTACACCATGTCGGCTTATCACGTCATCCTCATACTTATAAGTAGTGTTGTTATTCAATTTCAATTCTCCAGCCCCCCCCCCATCCGGTATATTAATAGTTCCAAGCAAGTTTCCCGATAGAGCCCGAACTTGCACTTTCACGTTTTCCTTGGCTGTAGCGATGATAATTGTCTGTAGGGTGAGGTCTTTGGCTATTGTGCCAGTAATGCGCGGGAAAAGCGCATAGAAACAGGTTCCTTCGGTAGTATTGGGAGTCTCTTCTGGTTCCTGTGAATATGCTTTCGGGATAACGGCAAGCCATACAAACAATATTCCTGCTAGCAGGAAACGCATTCGAGGTAAGGTATAGAGAATCCTAAAAATGCCCGTTTTAATCATTTGTTACTAATTTTAATGAACAGGTGAATATCAAATCAGTGTAAACCAAAACGCGCAAAAATAATTCATTGCCGTCACTTAGACAACTTTTTTTTGATTTTTATGTTCTTTTTTTCAGATGCGTTATTTTTTTCTATTATCTTTTGTGCATGTTTATTTGTTCTCAGTCACGCATGCTTTCGATATTGCCTACGTCTTTTCGGGCTGCTTAGTAAAAACGGACATTTCTGCTATTTTTTTTGTAAAAGTTTCAACATTTTGTTGCAAACTAAAAAAATGTAGTACTTTTGCCGCGGATTGAATGAGGGGGAGCCGGTTCGCGGTTCCCCCCACGCTATACCAAAATACGATAATGCAGGAACGCTTATTTCGCGAGAATTTATAATATGATACAAGAACAGACAATACGCGAACTGGTGAAACAGTTGCTAGAGGGGACATCCTATGAATTGATGACAACAGAGGTAGGTAAAGACAATGCCATTCTGATTGAGATTGACCAGCCCGGGGCGGTGGATGTGGATTTTTGCGGAGACCTCAACCGCCGCCTGGTAGCAGAGTTAGACGGCAATCCGCTGACTAAAAATGAGGATTACAGTCTTGAGGTGGGCAGTGTCAGCCTGACTGCTCCCTTCAAGAGCCATCTACAGTATGAGAAGAACCTTGGTCACAACGTGGTTGTGACCGACCGTGATGGCAAACGGCATAGCGGACAGTTAGTTAGTGTGGACGAAGATACATTTATGATTGATGCCGGACAACCCCTCATCTTTCGCTACGATGAGGTGAAGCAGACGGTGTACAATATCTCTTTCTGAATTATTAGCGCACGAAACAATAATAAAACCAAAAATAAAATGGCTAAAAAGCAAAAGTCAGTTGACCTAATTGACATTTTTTTAGAGTTCAAGACGCTCAATAAAATTGACCGCAAGACTTTTATCAACGTTTTGGAAGACTCTTTCCGTTCGGTTATTGCGAAAGTATACGGCTCGGATGCCCACTACGACGTGATTATCAATCCGGACAAGGGTGACCTTGAGATTTACCACAATCGCCTAATTATGGAGGACGATGATGTTGCCAATGAGCAGACGCAGATATCGCTTACGGAGGCGCGTAAACTGGATGAGGAGGCCGAGGTGGGCGAAGAAATCGCCGAAAAGGTGGATTTCTCGTCTTTTGGTCGGCGTATGATACTGAACCTCAGGCAGACTCTATCCTCCAAGATTCTCGAACTGAAGAAAGAAAATGTTTATCTGCGCTATTCTGGTATGCTTGGACAGATTGTGACCGGCGAACTGGTACAGGTGTGGAAGAAAGAGATGACCATCAAGGACGAGGAAGGAGTTGAACTGTTTCTGCCCAAGCAGAACCAGATACCTACAGACTATTACCGAAAAGGGGATATGGTGAAAGCCATCGTGGCGCAAGTAGAGAACAAGAACCAGAATCCAAAAGTTATTTTGTCGCGTACCAGTCCGTTATTCCTCCAACGGCTCTTTGAACAAGAAGTCCCCGAAGTGCACGACGGCGTGATTGCCATCAAGAATATTGCCCGCATACCAGGCGAGAGAGCCAAGGTGGCTGTGGAGAGTTTCAACGACCGCATTGATCCGGTTGGGGCATGCGTGGGAATTAAAGGGGCGCGTATACACGGTATCGTGCGCGAACTCAGGAACGAGAACATAGATGTCATCAACTACACATCTAACCCCCAGTTGTATATCCAGCGTGCACTGGCTCCCGCCAAGATATCCTCAATGACCATCAACGAGGAGGAGAAGAAAGCTGACATCTACCTCAAGCCCGATGAAGTGAGTCTCGCCATCGGTAAAGGCGGCTTTAACATCAAACTTGCCAGCATGCTTACCGGCTACCAGATTGATGTTTATCGCGAGATGGATGATGCCGATGCGGAGGATATCTACCTTGACGAATTCAATGACGAGATAGACCAATGGGTAATAGACCAACTGAAGGGTATTGGTCTTGACACCGCTAAAGCCGTGCTGGCTCTTCCGAAGGAGGAACTCAAACAGCGTGTGGATCTGGAGGACGAGACCATCGATGAACTCTATCGCGTATTGCAGGAGGAGTTTGAGGAATAACTGAAAAGGAAAAGTCCCAAAGCACGGTAAGTGTTTATCATCAAGCAGTATTATAACGGCATTTCCGCAATCACGAAGTAATAACGAAGCAAAAACTACTATGGCACAGAAACTCATAAAGGCTTGTAAAGAACTCAATATCGGTATGGCAACCGCCATCGAATTCTTTCAAAAGCAAGGTAAGACAGTTACCGCCGATCCCAATACAAGGATTGACGATGATCTGTATATGCTGCTTGTTCAGGCATTCAATAAGGATATGGCCATCAAACTGGCAGCAGACCGTCAGGCGCAGGAAAGGCAGGAGCGCGAAATCAACAAGAATGTGTCCATAGAAGATAGCCATAAAGAAGAAGTGGAGCGTGCCCGCAAAGAGGCAGAGGATGCACTGCTGAAAGCGGAGGCGGAAAAGAAAGCCGCTGAGCAGGCGCGTCTGGAGGCGGAAAAGAAAGCGGAAGAACAAGCCCGCAAAAAAGCTGAAGAGGAGGCGCGCCGTCTGGAACGAGCAGAGGAGGAACGCCGACTAGCGGAGGAACAGGCAAGAGCGAAAGCTGCAGAACTGGCACAAAGAAAAGTTGCTGAACAAGAAAAAGCGAAGGTTGCTAATGAATCGTCTGATAATGATAAGGCGCTTACAGCCGAAAGCAAAGAAGAACAGAAGGTGCAGATTTTCACTCTTCATCCTCAGCCAGCTCCCGTTCAGCCCAAAGTGGTTGGGAAAATCGATCTTGACAGTCTGAATCAGGCTACACGTCCCGCCAAGAAAAGCAAGGATGAGAGGAAGAAGGAACGTGACGAGCGGCTTCATGCCCAGAACGGCGGCGGAAGCGGCAACGGAGGCAAGCGCAAGCGTGAGCGCATCCAGCAGAATAAGGTGGATGTGAACGATATTCGCAACCAAAAAAACAATAAAACCAAAACCAGTAAGCGTCCCGTCAAAGTGGAGGTGGATGACGAAGCGGTGCAGCGTCAGATCAAAGAGACACTCAACCGTCTCCAAAGCCAGAAAGGTAAAACGCTGACCAGTAAACATAAACGAGACCGCCGCCAGCTTGAACGCGAAAAAATGGCTGAGGAGAGAGCTGAAGAACAGGCACAATCCAAAGTTCTGAAGCTGACGGAGTTCGTTACCGCTAATGATCTTGCGGTGATGATGAACGTGCCGGTAACAAAGGTAATAGGCACTTGTATGACGCTGGGTATGATGGTCAGTATCAACCAGCGGTTGGATGCCGAGACTATCAACATCGTGGCGGAGGAATTCGGTTTTACTACTGAATATGTGGATGCCAAAGTGGTTGAGAATCTGCATGCCAACGATGAGGAATACAGTGAAGCAGATATGGAGGAACGTTGCCCCATTATTACTGTGATGGGACACGTGGATCATGGTAAGACATCACTCCTGGATCATATTCGCAACACGAACGTGATTGCCGGTGAGGCGGGCGGCATAACGCAACATATCGGCGCCTACAATGTGCGTCTGAAGAACGGCAAACACCTGACATTCCTTGATACACCTGGTCATGAGGCGTTCACGGCAATGCGCGCGCGTGGTGCGAAAGTCACAGATATAGCCATCATCATCGTTGCCGCTGACGATGGTGTGATGCCGCAGACACGTGAGGCCATCTCTCACGCACAGGCTGCAGGGGTGCCGATGATTTTCGCTATTAACAAGTGCGACAAACCGGGAGCCAATCCTGAAAAGATAAAGGAGGAACTGGCGAATATGAACCTCCTTGTGGAGGACTGGGGCGGCAAGTACCAGAGTCAGGACATTAGTGCCAAAAAAGGCACAGGCGTATTTGAACTTTTGGAGAAAGTGCTGCTCGAAGCCGAGTTGTTGGATCTCAAAGCTAATCCCAAACGACGTGCCAAGGGCAGCATCATTGAGTCGTCGCTTGACAAGGGGCGTGGGTTCGTATCCACCGTATTGGTCAGTGACGGCACGCTTCGTATTGGCGATGTAGTGCTTGCTGGTTCCTATCATGGCAAGGTGAAAGCCATGTTCAATGAGCGCGGACAGAATATTGAACAGGCTCTTCCTGGCGAACCGGCTGTCATTCTTGGCTTGAACGGCGCGCCTACTGCAGGTGACGAGTTCAATGTAATGCCCACTGAGCAGGAAGCCCGTCAGATAGCGTCCAAACGAGAGCAACTTCAGCGTGAGATGTCCATCCGCACGAAGAAGCACATAGGACTCGAAGAGATCGGCCGCCGTCTGGCCATCGGAGACTTCAAGGAACTCAACCTTATTGTTAAAGCCGATGTGGACGGCTCAGTAGAAGCTCTGAGCGACTCGCTTATCAAACTCTCTACAGAGAACATACAGGTGAACGTCATCCATAAGGGTGTGGGGGCCATATCCGATTCAGATATCCTGTTGGCGGAGGCCTCGGACGCCATCATCATAGGCTTCAACGTCCGCGCCACTGCCACCGCTCGTAAGATGGCTGAGACGGCAGAAGTTGATGTGCGCGTATATAACGTCATTTACGATGCGATAGAAGAAGTTAAATCTGCTATGGAGGGTATGCTCTCGCCAGAAATAAAGGAGAATGTGACCGCTACACTTGAGGTGCTGCAGACTTTCCATATATCCAAGGTCGGAACTATAGCTGGTTGCGTGGTGCGTGAGGGTAAGATTAAGAGACAGAACAAAGTGCGCGTCATCCGCGATGGTATAGTTATCTTCACAGGCGATTTGGCTTCGCTCAAGCATGGAAAGGACGATGTGAAAGAGATGGGTGTCAATCAGGAATGCGGTGTCAGCATCCGCTCCTACAACGACCTTGTGGAAGGCGACTTGCTTGAGAGTTTCGAACAAGTGGAAGTGGCTAAAAAACTGGAATAAAGATGAACAGATTGGCACTTGTAGGGAGACCGAACGTCGGCAAATCGACTTTGTTCAATCGGTTGACCGGAACACGCCGCGCCATCGTGACAGAAGAGGCGGGAACCACACGTGACCGCCAGTACGGTCATTGCGAATGGTGTGGACGCGAGTTCTCTGTCATTGACACCGGCGGTTGGGTGCTTGAATCGGACGACATATTTGAAGACGAAATAAATCGACAAGTGTGTCTCGCCATTGATGAGGCGGATGTGGTGTTGTTGCTGGTGGATGTGAACGAAGGGGTTACGCGTTTCGATATGGAGGTCGCTCACCTCTTGCGTCAGTCCGGCAAACCCTGCGTGCTGGCTGTCAACAAGGTGGACTCATTTGATCGGCAATATGGCGCGCCGGAGTTCTATAAGTTAGGTCTTGGCGAGCCGTTTATTGTCAGTGCGGAGAACGGACTGGGTACGGGTGACCTGCTCGATGAGATTAGTTCTCGTTTCAGAAAGGACGAAAACAATGAAGAACCCGATGACCTGCCACGTTTTGCCATCGTAGGAAGACCTAATGCTGGTAAAAGTAGCATTCTCAACGCTTTCATCGGAGAGGAACGCACTATCGTGACCGACCGTCCGGGTACAACACGCGACAGTATCTATACGCGCTACAACAAGTTCGGTAAGGATTTCTACTTGGTAGACACGGCAGGTATACGCAAGAAAGCCAAAGTAAACGAAGATCTTGAGTACTACTCTGTTGTGCGATCCATACGCGCCATCGAAAATTCGGACGTATGCATTCTTATGCTGGATGCTACGCGCGGCATCGAGGCGCAGGATCTCAATATCTACTCCCTGATTCAGAAGAATAAGAAAGGAATGGTGGTGTGTGTCAATAAATGGGACTTGATAGAAGACAAGACCAACAAGGACATCAAAGCCTATGAACATGCCATACGCGAACGTATGGCGCCGTTCACAGATTTTCCCATAATCTTCACCTCCGCTACCACCAAACAGCGTATATATAAGGTGATGGAAACAGCCCTGCACGTATATGAGAACAAGCAGCGCAAGGTGCCGACCGCGCAACTGAACGAGCGTTTCCTTCCCCTCATAGAGAACTACCCGCCGCCTGCCACCAAAGGCAAATACATCAAAATCAAATACTGTACCCAGCTGCCCAACACGCAAATACCCACTTTTGTTTTCTTCGCCAACTTGCCCCAGTACGTCAAAGAATCGTATCGCCGTTTCTTGGAGAACAAACTGCGCGAATGGTGGGATTTTAACGGCACGCCCGTACAAATCTTTATTCGAGCCAAATAAGTACCATTGAAGATTGCAGGGTTAACATATTTTGAAGGGCAATACAGAATGGCGATGAAGAGCGATTCCTCGCTACTTAACCAAAGCAAGCCATTCTTCCTTCCAGATTGGAGTAACGATGTGCGAGCTTGCCGTTGTGTGGTACTACGTATCTGTCGGTTGGGACGTTCTGTGGAGTCTCGGTTCGCCGGACGATACTACGATGCCTTGGCTTACGGAATAGATTTTCAGGCGACCGACGTGCTTCGTCAGGGTAGGATAACTGAAGCCTTGGCTTTTGATGGTGCATTGTGCGTTGGCGAATGGTTGCCTCCAACATTGTTCCGGACATTGTCGGATCCGTTCCTAAATGAGACAGAACAGGTCTGCACCGTCGAACAAACAATCGTACAAATAAGTCGCATAATGACTATTCGTATGGGTGATATCCTGTATATAGACTGGCCATATGATGCGCAGCCTGTGCAATGCGAGGATGTGTTCCATTACGAACATGATGGGCAGAACTTGCTTTACTGCCGAATCAAATGAAACGACTGCAGACCTACATATTACTCCTTGTCACACTGACGGCTATGGCTCGTCCGGCTGCTTTCTATACAGACAAGTCGCTACTTAGCGAAGGCAACATAGTGCGTATACGCATCAGCGAATCGGGTGTTTACCGCCTTACATACGAGCAGATAGCAGGGTGGGGGATTGATCCTGACCGTGTCAGTATCCTTGGTTATGGTGGCGCGCTGCTGCCTCAGGACTTTACGCAAAAACGCATTGATGACCTTTGCCCTGTGGCGTTCTATATGAATAAAGGGAATGACAATCAGTTTGGGAAAGGCGACTATATCCTCTTTTATGGACAGGGATCAGTGGATTGGACCTATAGTGGCGGCTTCTTCAGCCATACTCGCAACCATTGTTCCGACTATGGATATTATTTCCTCTCTGATGCCGAAGACCTGCAGAGACTGATGCCTGATGCCGAAGCACTTTCTGGTGAAATCAAGCATGATGTTACCACATACAATGCTTGCGTTCTTCACGAACAGGATCTAGTGAACCTCATCGATCGCAAGAAAGGTCTGACCGGCGGAGGGCGCGAGTTCTACGGGGAGGACATCCCCTCCGGTCAGACGGGTATTTTTACTCTTGATTTGCCGTCTCCCGTTGCCGACAAACCGATGATTTGCCAGATAGCGGCTGCATCCACCGGTGCCGGTTATTCCAAACTGACCATTTCCTGTGCAGGTGTAAGCACCGATATATCGTTAGGTGTCATCGAATCAGGCGATCACTACACCTTCGCTCTCGCCGGAACAAAGAAACTGAAAGATATCCCTGCCCAACTCCAGCCGCGTATCACTCTCTCTTACGAAAGCGAGAATGCATCCGATTATTGTTACCTTAATTATATTGAACTGAACGCAGAATGCGAACTGACATTAACAGGCAATGTGCTTTTCTTCCGACAGACAAACGCATACGGTGAGGCAAATCTGTCGCGCTACTGTTTGAGAGGAGCGGATGCATCCACGCAGATATGGGACATCACAGTGCCAGACAGCATTCGCCGTGTTCCCGCTGTGTTGAGTAACGACACGCTATATTTCACGGGGGACAACAGCCGCCTGACACAATACGTGGCGGTACGTACCAAGGCATCTGGCTGGCTCACGCCGGAATATATGGGAAAGGTGCCTAACCAGAACCTCCACGCTCTTCGCGATATAGACAACGTGATCATCACTCCCGCAGAGTTCCGAAGCGAGGCACTCCGTCTGGCGCAGGCGCACGAACGGCACGACGGAATGACCTATGCCGTAGTGACGGATCAGGAGGTCTATAATGAGTTCTCTTCCGGCACACCTGATGTGTCCGCCTATCGGTGGCTGATGAAGATGCTTTACGACTGCGCGTCGTCCGGACAGACATGTCCCAAGAGCCTGCTGCTCTTTGGTGACGGCACGTTTGACAACCGCCAGCTGTTGCCCGCCTCGGGGAAGAACACCTTGCTCACCTATCAGGCGGTCAATTCTACCGTTGAGACCAAGGCATACGCTACCGATGACTATTTCGCCTTTCTTGAGGACGAGGATGGGGTAGTAGGGGCGTATTTCTCCGACCAGCACGGCGTGATGCGTATAGGTGTTGGACGTCTGCCTGTTTCGGACAACGGACAGGCAAGGCAGGTGGTGGATAAGATAATTGCCTATATGGACGATGCCGGTCGGGGCAGTTGGAAGCAGCAGTTACTCTTCCTTGCCGATGACGGCGACAACAACCAGCATACTGCCATCTGTGACCTCGCTGCGCAGAACATCGTGCAAAAAGCCCCTGACTTTATAGTTAACAAGGTGTATCTGGACGCTTACACTCAGGAGAAGACGGCTTCTGGTGAGTCCTATCCCGTAGCCTATAACCGCTTCACCAACCTGATGCGGCAGGGCGTTCTTTTTATGGACTACTGCGGACACGGCAGCGCGAACAACATCACCAACGAGATGTTCCTTACCAAGTCGGACATTGAGCGCATGACCAACCGCAATCAGGCTTTCTGGATGTTAGCCACCTGCGGATTCGCCCACTTCGACCAGCAGGCTCTCTCCGCCGCCGAACTGGCGGTACTGAACCCCGACGGAGGTGCCATAGCCGTGCTGTCCGCTTGCCGCACCGTCTATGCCAACGAGAACAGCCATATCAACCGCTATCTTTGCGACACGCTTTTCGGACATTCCGATCGCTATACCTATCCCGTGACCATCGGTGAGGCGACACGCATAGCTAAGAACCGTTGCGGTAAGAACAGCGAGAACAAGATGTCGTATATTCTCTTTGGCGATCCTGCGCTGCGGCTTAATTATCCTGCCGAATACGATGTGGTTACGTCCACTCCTTCTGACACGCTCCGCGCGCTGCAGGAGGTGAATCTCAACGGATATATCCGCACACCGCAGGGCGATACGGCGGTACACTTCAACGGATCACTGCACGTTTCCGTCTATGACAAGGAGCAAAGCATCACCACACGCGACAACGATGCCGTAAGTAGCGGACTGACCGCAATGCCTTATACCTACAAGGATTATCCGAACCTTCTCTTCTCCGGCAATACGCAAGTGACGGACGGGGTGTTCTCTCTCACATACCGTATGCCCAAGGATATCCGGTACAACTATGATGGCGGGCGAATCGTCTATTATGCCATTGACTCGCTTACACAGGAGGAGGGAATAGGGCATAGCCATTCGTTCATTATCGGAGGCAGTTCGCCACAAGCCGCCCTGCTTGCAGCGGACACACTTGGTCCGGATCTTCGTGTCTATATGGACAACCCTGCTTTCCGGGATGGTGGCGAAACCGGCGAGTACCCGCATTTCTTCGCTGATATCTATGACGAGAACGGTATCAATGCCGTCGGAACAGGTATAGGTCACGACCTGATGCTCGTTCTTGACAACGACAACGCGCTCACATACAACCTTAACGATTATTTCACAACCACCAATGGCAATTACCGTCAGGGACAGGTCAGTTATCCCTTCTCCGAACTGAAGGAGGGGCAGCATAGTTTGCTTTTCCGCGCGTGGGATTTGCTCAACAACTCCTCTTCTGCCGCCCTGCGGTTCACCGTTGTCAGAGGATTGGCGACCCAACTCTTTTCCGTTACCGCATATCCTAACCCCTGTCTCGCTAATGCGACGCTCAATATACGGATAGAAGCCGACCGACCTGATGAACTGCTACGGGCAGAATTGACTGTCTATGACTTGGGCGGCAGTCTGGTTTGGCAGATTTCTTTTAGTGGCGACCGGACTCTGATGATTACTCCCGCTCAAGCCAATATGCACCACGGAATATACATCTATCGCATACAATGTCAAACAGCCACATCAGGCTCATCTGCCGCTGTCGGCAAACTGATTGTGCAATAATAACCATTCAGCCTATGAAGCATATCGCAAATGAGTGATAGTTACTTTATTACAAAGCCAATAACTCTAAACAAACCCAATACAAAATGAAAAAACAATTTTTGCTCGTCGTAGCAGCCGCTACACTCTCCGCCTCTTTGTGGGCGCAAAGTACCGATGATTACACCAATCCCATCATCACGGCTATGCCGTCGCTTACCATCGCCCCCGATGCCACCGCAGCCGGTATGGGCGACATAGGCGTTGCCACTCGTCCAGATATGAACTCCCAGCACTGGAACGCCGCCAAGTACGCTTTCATCGATGAGCGCGGAGGCATAACAGCGTCCTACACTCCGTGGCTGCGTTCCCTTGTAGGTGACATTGACCTTGCCTACCTCGCAGGTTTTTACCGCTTTGATGAATTGCAGGCAGTTTCTGCGGGTTTCACGTATTTTTCAATGGGTAAGGTAGATCTGATTGACAATACGGGAAACATGTTTCAGGAGGCTCTCCCCAATGAATGGGCGTTGGATGTGGCTTATTCGCGCAAACTGCACGAATACGTGTCAATGGCCGCCACGCTGCGTTTCCTCTATAGTGACCTGAACAACGGTGCGAATAGTTCGGTGGCGAACGGTTCGATTGAACTTTACCCGGCATGGACGATGGCCGCCGACATCTCGCTCTATTACCGTCAGCCCATTGAACTGCCTTTTGGAACGAGTTACCTCGCCATCGGAACAAACATCAGCAACCTCGGCGGCAAGATGACCTACGACAAGGGCGATCACCAGAACTTCATTCCCGCCAACTGGCGTACGGGTGTCAGCTACGAATTGCCCTTTGACAACTACAACCGTCTGACCGCCAACCTTGAGGCGAACAAGATGCTTGTGCCTGCTAGCAAATACTCCAAGTTCGCACCGAAAGACGAAAACGGCAACCAAATCACCACTGGCAACACCTATTCGGAGTGGTTTTCGGATCTGAGTTCCGCCAGCGGCTGGTTCCAATCGTTTGCAGATGCTCCACGTGGATTCAAGGAGGAAATGGATGAGATTCAATGGGGTATGGGCTTGGAATATAGTTACGACCGCAAGTTTTTCGGTCGTCTCGGTTACAGCCACGAGGCTCGGTACAAAGGCAACCGCCGGTATTTCACCCTCGGTGCGGGCTTCAAACTCAGCATCGTGCGTCTGGATATTAGTTACTGCGTGGCTACTAACAGCTCCAACCCGCTCAACAACACGATGCGCTTCACGCTTGGCTTTGACCTCTACGGAATCAAAGACCTCGTGAACAACCGTTAGTTCGTCATGCGTATTGGATTCGGATATGATGTCCATGCTTTCGCCCCCGGCCGCGAACTGTGGTTAGGGGGCGTTCGCATTCCCTTCTCATCGGGGTTGCTCGGGCATTCGGATGCCGATGTGCTGATTCACGCCCTTTGTGATGCCCTGCTCGGTGCTGCCGCTATGCGCGATATAGGATACCATTTCCCTGACACAAAGGGCAATGAATACGAGGGGATTGATTCCAAAATCCTTCTCCGCCGCGTGATGGAAATGCTCCGCCAGGAAGGCTATGAATTGGTGAATTGTGACTGCACGGTCTGCGCGCAACAACCCAGACTGTCCCCGTACGTCGAATCAATGCGCCAGTGCCTGGCGGAGGTGATGAGTGTGTCTGTGGACAGCGTGAGCGTCAAAGCCACCACCACCGAGCATCTTGGATTCATTGGGCGGGAGGAAGGTGTCGCCGCACAAGCAGTCGCACTGATAGAGAGGAGTGTATGACCGTTCTCCGTATCCGCATTAACAACCTAAACCAAATGATGTTGTGAAACGACTCTTCACCATATTGCTTTGCTGTCTGCTATCCGCCTCATGGATGAGCGCGCAGGATTCCGTCCCTGCCACCACGTTCAGCAGCGACACACTCGTCTTGAACAATGACTCCGTGCTGATAATTGTCACGGTATGCGCCCCTGTCTGTTCGTCATATGTGACAGTGGAGAATGCTAAAGGAGATGAGATAGGGGAAATCCGCCCACCCCTCCTTGATGCCGTCTTCCCGGAGGCGTATATAGAGGACCGGCGGTTGAAGTGGCGGGACAACACGTGGATGATAATGGACGAGGACGAGAGAAAATGGATGGAGGCAAACCAAAAATAGCACACCGCCCCGTCTATCTGATAGGCTATATGGCGGCGGGAAAGACCACGGTCGGCAAACTGCTGGCGGAGCGTATTGGTTGGCATTTCGTGGATATGGACGATGCTTTCCTGCAGATTCACGGCTTCACCCCCGCCGAGTACATCCGCCGTTTCGGCATTGACGAGTTCCGCCGCAAGGAGAAGTACGTTATGGAGGACATCGCGGATATGTCGCCATTCGAGAACGTGGTGTATGCCACCGGTGGCGGCTATCCGTGCTATGAGGACAATATGGAGTGCCTTGCCGAACTGGGGACAAGTGTCTATCTGCGCTGGACAGCGCGTGACCTTGCCAAGAGGCTGATGCTGACCGACCTCAGTGAGCGACCTGTTCTTCAAGGAAAGAATGAGGTGGAACTGGAGCGGTTCATCACCCCGCAACTGGAGGCACGTGAGGAGTACTATATGAAAGCCGACCATATAGTGGATGCGCCTGGTTTCACTGAGGATGCCGACGACCGGCTCGTGGAGGCGGTCATTCGTTGGCTGGAATCACAGGCGTAACTGAAGATTTTTTCTGATAAAGAGTGATATAGATATGACGATAAACGACATACAGGACGAAATCATTGAGGAGTTCAGTCAGTTCGATGACTGGATGGATCGCTATTCACTGCTGATTGACTACGGCAACTCACTGCCCGCTTTTCCTGAGAATTGCCGCACGGAGCAAAACCTGATTGACGGCTGCCAGAGCCGCGTATGGTTCACGTGCCGGATGAACAATGACGGCACGATTACCTACGAGGGTGATTCCGATGCCATTCTGGTCAAGGGGATAGTGGCTCTGCTCATCCGGGTGCTCAGCGGTCACAAGCCACGCGAGATAGTGGATGCCGACCTCTATTTCATTGACCGCATCCAACTGCGCGAGCACCTGTCACCCACACGCAGCAACGGTCTGGCGGCGATGCTCAAGCAGATGCGTCTTTTCGCCCTCGCTTTCCTCTCCAAGCAATGATTTGTGGATTTCTTTGCCTACACCTTAATTCTTTAATGGTATTAGCCGCTTTGGGTGTGTCTCTGTCGTATGTTTCGCACTTTTTTCGGCAAATGTTGCATCTTTCAAATTATTTTCCTTATCTTTGCGGCAGTTTTTGCAGAATGGAACATTCGATTGGAATTTTATATGCAATCGGTGTAAATGTGGATGGCGGCGCTATTGGTGTGTGATGCCACGCGCATTACCACAGAATGTTTTAGGCGAGAATTCTATAGAATATATAAATACAACAAATTATGACTATCAGTAACTATCATTTTCACGGTAAGAAGGCCATCGTCAGGGTTGATTTCAACGTCCCCGTTGATGAGAACGGACAGATAACGGATGACACCCGCATACGCGGCGCGTTGCCTACTTTGCAGAAAATTCTAAACGATGGCGGTGCACTCATCCTTATGTCACACATGGGCAAACCCAAAGGCAAACCGTCTCCCAAACTCAGTCTCAAACAAATCCTTCCCGCTGTCAGTCGGGCTCTAGACCGTCCCGTCCTTTTCGCTCCGGATTGCGCCAAAGCGAAAGAGCAGGCGGATGCGCTCAAAGAAGGCGAGGTGCTTCTTTTAGAAAACCTGCGTTTTTATCCTGAAGAGGAAGGCAAACCCGTTGGTATTGACAAGACGGATCCAGCATATGAGGACGCGAAAAAGGCGATGAATAGCGCGCAGAAAACATTTGCGCAGACACTCGCTTCATATGCTGACTGCTACGTTAACGATGCGTTTGGTACTGCCCACCGCAAGCATGCTTCAACGGCTGTTATTGCTGATTATTTCGACGAGGACAGCAAAATGCTTGGACTGCTGATGGAAAAGGAGGTGCAGGCTGTCGAGAACGTACTTAACAACATCCGCCGTCCGTTTACTGCTATTATGGGAGGCTCCAAGGTTAGTACTAAAATCGGTATCATCACCAATCTCCTTAACAAGGTGGATAACCTCATCATATGCGGAGGTATGACTTACACGTTTGTCAAGGCAATGGGAGGAAAGATAGGTACATCCATTTGTGAAGACGAGCAGCTCTCTCTTGCGCTTGAGATTCTGGGACAAGCCAAGCAGAAAGGCGTGCGGCTCGTTCTTGCTACCGATACTATTGTCGCCGACCGTTTCGCGGAAGATGCCAATACGCAAATCTGTCCGTCCAACGCAATACCCGACAATTGGATGGGAATGGACATTGGTCCCGACAGTTGCCTCCTTTTTGCAGGATATATCGAATCTGCGCAAACCATCCTCTGGAATGGCCCTGCTGGCGTGTTCGAGATGGACAAGTTCGCCAGAGGGTCCGAAGCCATTGCGCATTCCATCGCCAAGGCAACTGCCAATGGTGCGTACAGCCTTATCGGCGGGGGCGATAGTGTGGCTTGTATCAACAAGCTCCATCTTGCCGATCAGGTCAGTTACATCTCCACCGGTGGCGGAGCACTGCTTGAGGCCATTGAGGGCAAGCCACTCCCTGGTGTTGCCGCAATTAATTCTAAACTCTAAATGTCAAACTCTCTAAACTTAAAATAGATATGGATATCGTAGGTAAAGTCATCCAAGTACTCCCGCTGCAGGAAGGTGTCGGTAAGACTGGCAACCCTTGGAAAGTGCAATCATATGTTCTTGAGACGCAGGAACAGTACCCTCGCAAGGTATGTTTCGAGATTTTCGGAGAGGATCGTATCAAAAACAATACATGCAATGTGGACGATGTGGTAACTGTCTCCTTTGACATAGAAAGCCGTGAGTACAACGGTCGCTGGTACACATCCATCCGCGCGTGGCGCGTCCAACAGGGCAATATGCTCAACCAACCGGTAGGTGCTTCCGCCGCACCAGCGGCAGCACCTGCTACGGAGGCAGCACCCGCATCTATGGCTAATCCGGCAGCGGCAAATACTGCCACATTTGACAATGTAGGGCAGGACGAAACAGAGGATCTGCCCTTCTGACAAGGCTGTCTCCGTTTATGAGAGCTTCGCGGAAAGCATCATTCATCATCGTTTCCGTTCTTATGACGGGTGGCATCATTCTTTGTGCCGTCTGTTGGAAGGCATGGTTCGGCAACCCTGAAGAACCAGAATGGACGCAAGATACAATTCACTATTCCTTTCATACATTCGGTGAAGAATCCCTTGACGGCTTTGCCAGATACCAGACCGGACATTCTGTCAATTGGCAGGATCTCAACCAACCTGACACGCTTACCTTCCTTCTGCTTGGCGATGTGCATAACTCCATTGACAGCCTTCAGTGGGAGGCGTTGGCAGTCCGGCATCCCCATCTGGATTTCTATGCCCAGCTTGGCGATTTTCTTGAACGGCCATATTTTTACTATCACCAGCAATTGGTTAGCGAATTGGAGGGAACACCCTTCGAGCGTCTGCCTGTCGTCAATGTCCCTGGTAATCATGAGTACAGAAAAGGCATTGTACGGCACTTGCCGCTCCTTTGGTATGATGTCTTTCCGCAACCCCTCAATGGCCCCCATCGATTCTTATGTTCCACCTACTATGTCGATTTTCCGGCTCTTCGTCTCATTGCTATTGATACCAATGGACTGCAAAGATTGTCCGACTATACCATCGTCAATACGTGGGTCAGACAGACCATCCGTCGGGCAGGAAATCGGTTCGTGGTCGTGATGATGCACCACCCTGTCTTTTCTGCCGGAGACGGACGGCAGAACCCGCTGATATGGCTTACTTTCCGGCGTGTCCTGCAAAATGCCGACATCGTATTCGCTGGACACGACCACAACTACGCGCGAAGGCTGCCTTTTATAGTCACCAACAGCGCGAAAAAATTCTACCTCAACAAAATCAATCCGAAAGACACGCGTATCTGTTCAGGGCGGCAGCTGTACAATGTCGTTACAATCAAACGGCACACATCGGACATCGGTCGTACATCCTCCGCTTCAAGTGATACGCTCTGCGTGGAGACACGACTTATGGATACGGGCGAACTGTACGACCTTGTGAAAGTGGTACACACCCCCGATATTGCGTTACACGGTTCTGACAGTTTCCTGACGGAGTACATTGAACCTATGAATGGTTGTCCGGAGATTATCGACTTGCCCGAAAAATACAAGGGAAAAGACTCACGGAAAGTGCGGCGTTTCCTCCGTCGGCGTACCGGACGGCTTGCACGGTGAGCTATTCTCGGCGGTTCTTATTCAGCGCCTGACGTTCCTTCCGCTCTGGTCAGTTTTGCATACGTCAGCAGCAGCGTCTTCTTGCCCACCTTGTCGAACAGAATGTCAATCTTCTCGTTGTCATTGTCTATATAGACACTCTTCACTGTTCCTTGTCCGAATACGCGGTGCTCCACGCGGTCACCGGGTTTCCAGTCGCTTGTTGTGGTCTTCACCAGCGGAGTGTCCGCCGCTTTGCTTTCAGACTTTCCGATTGATTGCAGGCTGTTGAGTGTGCGGCCGTCAATGCGTACGCGCTCCTGTTCCTCTTTGCGTGGATAGACGGGAGATGGACGTGACGGGGAAGGGGATGAAGAAGACAGACGCAGATAGGAACGGTCAATATCGTTTAGGAAACGCGACGGGGAGGCAAAAGACACCGAACCGTTGCGGAAACGCGACTTGGCAAAACTGATATTCACATTCGTCATAGCACGGGTCAGAGCCACATACAGCAGCCTTCGCTCCTCTTCAATCTCACTGGGTTTCGTGCAATATTGCGACGGGAACAGATTTTCCTCCATGCCCACAATGAACACTTGCGGGAACTCCAATCCTTTTGCCGCATGAACCGTCATCAGTGTCACGCGCGGGGTAGGGTCATTCAGGTTCTCGTCCTGATCGGTCAGCAGACTCACCTCTGCAAGAAAATCCTGCATCGGAGTGAAATCAATTCCCTCCTGCATACGACGGTCCACAAAATCATGTATGGCGCTGAGCAATTCATCGATATTCTCTTTTCGTTCGCGCCCCTCGTAGCTTGTGTCGGCAGCCAGCGATTGCAGCAAACCCGACTGACTGAGTATCATCTCTGCCACATCGTATGCGTTCTTGTTCTCCATCGCATCCGTAAACTCCTGTATCATACGCGAAAACTCGCGCAAACGCTTCATCGTCACTACGGACACATGCAGGTTATGCTCCACGGGATTGGCCGCTACCGCCAGCATGCCGCAGTTATCCTCTATTGCGCACTGCGACACTTTGCGAACCGTCATGTCGCCTATTCCGCGCGACGGCAGATCCACTACGCGCTGGAAGGCTTCATTGTCAAGTGGATTGGATGATAAACGGAAGTAGGCAAGCGCGTCCTTTACTTCCTTGCGTTGGTAGAAGGACACTCCGCCATATATACGGTAAGCGATACCGTTCTTGCGGAACTCGTTCTCAAAGGCACGGGATTGCGCGTTTGTTCGGTACAGCACGGCGACATCATCAAGGTGCTTGCTGTATTTCTTCTTGATAAGGGAAGCCACGCCGGTAGCCTCCTCGCGGTCGGACGTGTAAGAGGTCACTTGGATGGTGTCACCCACAGCCTTCTCCGAGAACACCTCCTTGTAAATCTGGTTCTCGTTGTGATGAATCAGACTGTTCGCCGCTTTCACAATCGTCTGTGTAGAGCGGTAGTTCTGCTCCAGCTTGAACAGTTTGGCATCTGGATAGCCCTGACGGAAGGTCAGTATGTTGCGGATGTCGGCACCTCGGAACGAATAGATGGATTGGGCATCGTCACCCACCACGCAGATTCGGTTCTCCGGTTCCGAGAGCATCTTTACTATCATATACTGGGCGTAGTTCGTGTCCTGGTACTCGTCCACCAGTACGTATTGGAATATGCTCTGGTAATAGTGTAGCACCTCCGTATTAGTCTGGAACAGCATGCAGATATTCTTGAGCAGGTCGTCAAAGTCCATGGCGTTGGCGGCTTTCAGACGCGCGTCATACAAGCGGTACAGGTCCGCCATTTCGTATAGCCGGTCGAAGCGGTCTCGCTCGGTCAGTTCTTTGTTGTGGGCGTATGCCTCGTAGGATATAAGCGCGTTCTTCGCCGCCGATATGCGCGACAGCATCAGATTGGGCTTATATACATTGTCGTCCAATTGCTTCTGCTTGATAATCTGCTTGATCAGCGACTTGCTGTCCGTCGTGTCGTAGATTGAATAGTCGCGCGTGAATCCCAGTTTGTCCGCCTCCTGACGAAGTATGCGGGCGCAGATGCTATGGAATGTCCCCATCCACAGGTAGCGGGCATCTCCTTCGGGAACCAGACTGACTATGCGGCTTTTCATTTCGCGGGCAGCCTTGTTCGTGAACGTTAGTGCCAGTATATGATTGGCAGGCACGCCTTTTTGCAGCAGATACGCTATCTTGTATGTCAGCACACGGGTCTTGCCTGCTCCCGCCCCTGCTATCACCAGACTTGGCCCGTCCGTATAGGACACCGCTTCCTGTTGGGACGTATTCAAATCACGAAATATATCCATATCTTATTACGGTTCTTGTGGTTAACGCTTGTAATCATAACTCTCTCCCCAGGTCATCAGCACGTTGGGGATTCCCAAACTCTGCATACGCTCGAACTTCTTCATTGTTATCCAATATGCCTCACGATGGTCGATTGTATGTTCCATCTCGTTCTCGTGACCTGTGATAATCAGTTTCGGACCGAATCCTTTCAGCGAGCGCTCCATCGAATTTATCCAGCAGTTTGGCAGCAGTACGTCAATCTTGTAACGCTTGTTCACGTTGTCTATCCATTGCAGGTCATCCTCGTTCCATTGGTCGCCCGTGTGGGCGACAGTGCCGCAGCGGTGAAACTCCATCACATAGATATTGTTGTACATGTCGTCCTGATGACCGGGCAGTATATGCAGCGTCATGTTCAGTTCCTTGAACGGCACATCCACCGTTGTGTCCGCCACCAGCAGTTGCTGTATCATCGGATCAACTCCCTCCCATAACCCTTTCGGGGCGATTACCAGTTTGCCGCGTGACGCAAAAGCTTTCGCTATGTCCAGGTTGGCGTGGTCGCCATGGGAATGGGACACAAACATCGCGTCGCAATGTCCTGCTATCCGGTAGATAATCGAATCGGCGATGAACGGATGCTCTTTTGTGCCGCCCGGAGTCAGGTCAACCGCAACTGTCGCGTCTTTAGTCCGGATGATAAAGCCGTCGTTATACAATTTATATATACGCAACCCTTTCTTCACGGGTCTGTCCATGTCCTCCAGCATACGCTGCAGGCGCGTATTTATAAAGGTGTAAAACGGTTCCGATTTGTCGTTGTGCGTGTCGTGAAGCAGCTGGTCCAGACTGATCAGTGCCATCTTTCTGGGCAGTGCCGGTTCTTTTTGAGGAGGGTAGGCTTGCAGCACCTCGTCAATCGTCGCAAACGCGACACGCGCCTGATTCTCCAGATAATTGTTCGGATAGCGCCAGAATATCAGATGCTCCTCATACGGATTCTTCTCCGGCAGCTGGGCGGCGGCATCCGTACATGTCCAGCACAGAATGGCGGAAACAACTGTCAGGCGGATTGCGCGGTAGCGATGGGAATGGTATTGTCGCATAGAAGATACTTTTTTGTAAAAGGATGAAAACGCCGCAAAAATAGTGAAATTTTTCAAAAAAAGACACATTTATTAACAAAATCACAAAAAATGCAGCCAAAGTTTTGCCGCGTACAAATTATTGCCTACTTTTGCGCGCTTTTTTGGCAAAGGAAAGGTGCTCGAGTGGCTTAAGAGGCACGCCTGGAAAGCGTGTAAACCCCAAAAGGGTTTCCTGGGTTCGAATCCCGGTCTTTCCGCTTAATAATTTTGAAAATCAATCTAAATTCACACAAGAATGAAAAAAGTATTTGCAACCCTTACCGTAGCAGCCGCGCTGTTCCTCGGTACAGAATTCGCAATGGCTCAACAAAAAGAAGCCCAAACGACGGATGAACAGGCGACAGAACAAATGATTCAGGACGAGCAGGTGACCGTTGAAGAACCTGTCGCAGCAGAGGCGGAAGAAACTGGCGGGCTTGTGGCTCTCCACAAAACACTCAAGACAAAATTCATTGAGGGTGGTGCCGGATTTATGGCAGCAACTCTTCTGTGCTTGGTATTCGGTCTTGCTCTCTGCATAGAGCGTATCATCTACCTTAGCCTTTCCAAGACGAACACGAAGGCTCTTCTCGCCAATGTTGAGGCTGCTTTGAAGAAGGGTGGCATTGAGGAGGCTCTCAAAGTATGCCGTGAGACACGCGGTCCGGTGGCTTCCATCTTCTATCAGGGTTTGAGCCGCTACAACGAAGGCGTTGATGTGGTTGAAAAGACTGTTGCCAGCTACGGTGGCGTGCAGATGGGTCTGCTTGAGAAGAACCTCAGCTGGATTTCTCTCTTCATCTCCATCGCTCCCTCTCTCGGATTCTTGGGTACTATCATCGGTATGATTGCCGCCTTCGATAAGATTCAGCAGGTGGGCGACATCTCCGCAACAGTTGTTGCCGGAGGTATCAAAGTGGCCTTGCTGACCACCTTGCTCGGTCTGATTATCGCTATCGTACTTCAGTTGTTCTACAACTATATCCTCTCTCTCATCGAAGGTCTTGTCAACGAGATGGAAGACAGTTCCATCAGCCTGCTTGACCTCGTTGTGGAATACGATGCGGCTCAGAAGAAATAATACAGCAGACTGTCTGTCTCCCTCAACTGTAGGTTTTCATTCAATCATTTAATCCTCTGTATTATTATGCAAAACTATAAATTGATATCCAAAATCACTCTTTGGGTTCTCTTGGCAGTAGGCATTTGCGTTTCGCTTTTGTTCTATGTCGGCGGCTCGCAAGGGTCATTGGAAGTCGCGGGTGATTTCCTTGATATTCCCAAGTTCACGGACCTGATGCTCAATTGGAATTACATCCTTCTTGCGCTTGTGTGTCTGTGCACGCTCGGATTTGTATGCTGGGAGTTCGTTAAGACGCTCAGGACAGATACCAAGAAGGCCATTCGTCAACTCGCCGTTGTTATCGCTTTCGTGCTGCTGGTGCTGATTTGCTGGTCGCTCGGTAGCCCCGAGAAGGTGAATATCATCGGATACGAAGGCTCCGACAATGTGGGTAACATGGCTCGGCTCAGCGATGCGTGCATCTATTTGAGTTATATCCTGCTTTGCGGCACGCTGCTCGCGGTTGTCTTCGGCTGGTGCTACAACTGGTTCCTTGGTAGAAAATAACAAGAACAGGCTATACTTGTAAGTTATGGCAAAGAAGATTCCACAGATTAACGCCTCGTCAATGGCAGACATCTCGTTCTTGCTGCTTATATTCTTCCTGGTGACTACTTCTATGGATGTCAATCAGGGACTGGCAAGACGTCTGCCCGCACCGATTCCGCCTGACCAGAAAGTGGAGGACACAGATATCAACAAACGCAATCTGCTTGTCGTCAAAATCAATTCGGCGGACCAACTGATGGTGCAGGGGCAGCTCAAAGATATCAAGGAGTTGCGCGAGGAAGCGAAAAAGTTTATCCTCAACGAGAATGACGATAGTTTCTATCCCAAGCTCTTCGAGGAGGACTTTGGTGAGCCTTTCGGCGTAATCAAGTACACCAAGGAGCACGTTATCTCCGTGCAGAACGATGTGGATACACACTATCAGGCATACCTGAATGTGCAGAACGAACTGGTCGCTGCGTACAACGAGCTTCGTGACGAGTGTGCGCGCAAGTATTTCCACATGGGGTTCAACGAACTGGACGAGGACACTCAGAAACGTATCCAAAAAATCTACCCCCAGAAGATTTCCGAGGCTGAACCTAAAAACTATGGAGGAAACTGATTATGGCAAAGATACGCAGAAACGAGAAACGTGAGATGCCGGCTCTCAACACCAGTTCGCTGCCGGATATCATCTTCATGCTGCTGTTCTTCTTCATGTCGGTAACGTCTATGAAGGAGGTTACCTATAAGGTCAACTTCACCAATCCTACGGCGACCGAACTGACCAAACTGGAGAAGAAATCGTTGGTACGGTACATCTATGTGGGTACGCCCACTGCCGAGTACCGCAAGCAGTACGGTGCGGAAACGCGTATCCAGTTGGATGACGCTTTCGCTGACAAAAGCGAGATAGGGGATTTCATCATCAACGAGCGTTCTGCTATGAACGAGCAGGATCAGGGTTTGATGACGGTTTCTATCAAGGCAGACAAGGATACCCGCATGGGGGTTATTACTGATATCAAGCAGGAGCTCCGCAGGGCGTATGCTCTGAAAATCAGTTACGCCGCCACGCAACGAACGAATTATTGACAAGCAGTACCGTCCCGATAAAGAAGCTGCCGGAAGTGATTGTTGGCGGCTTCTTTTATGTAAAAAGGTGATGACTGCTGTATTTTTGGAATAGTGATACTTACTCAGGAGGACATAGAGAAGCGTGTCAGTCAGGCGCGTTCGCTGCACCGGGCGGGCTTCAATTGCTCGCAGGCGGTTTTCGCGGCGTGTGCTGACTTGTATCACATCCCGCAGGACCAGGCGCTCCGCCTTTCCGCTTCGTTCGGAGGGGGCATAGGCGGTACCCGCAGTGTCTGCGGTGCGGTCTGCGCGATGTGTATGGTGGAGGGGCTGCGGAGCGGTTCGGCCACGCCGGGTGATTTGGATGGCAAGAAAGCCAATTATGCGCGCGTGCAGCAACTGCTTGAGCAGTTCAAGCGGCAGCACGGAGGCTCTGTTATCTGTGCCGAGTTGCTGCAGAACCCCGCCAATCCCTCGTGCAACGACAAGGTCGCCAATGCCGCACGCATCGCCTTGCAGAGCGTCCGGACGGCTCCTCTCCCCGAGAATTGACAGAAAATCAACTGTAATAATAACCAACTTAATTAATCACTTGTATGAAAAAATCAATTCTTGTTTCGATCTTTGTGCTGGGTAGCATTGTTGCGGCTTGGGCGCAGCCTCGTGCCATTGGTATTAACATCGGCCCGTGGACATCGTTCTCTTATCAGCATGGTTTTGGCTCTGCCAATATGCTTGATGTGGCAGCCAATGTGATTACGCCCATTCCTCCGTTCACCGGACGCTTCGGCTTGGGTGGACATGTCACCTACGATTGGATTGACCCCTTCGGAGCCACTTTCCCTTGGGACAAGAAAGGTGAATGGCATTGGTATATGGGTGTCGGTGGTAGTGCCGGATATGTTTTCGAGCACGATGCCGCGAAGAACTGGTTCTATGCGGGTGCTGCCGGACATATCGGCTTCGAGTATGATTTCTGGTTCCCCTTCCAGTTGTCTGTTGACTGGCGTCCCAGCATCGGTATCAACAACGTGGATAACAAGATTGGCTTCAACGACTACGGATTGTGGGGTCCCATCTCCATTGGTGTCCGCTACCGTTTCCATTGATTGTCTTGGACACGTGATTGCCAGCAGCCTGACCGAACGCAAGTTGGTCAGGCTGTTCCTTTTCAGGGTACAGAAGTGCGGCGGCAGGGCGCAGGCATTTCCGAAAAATAGGTATTTGAGGCGAAAAATATACATTTGTGTCTTTTTTTCTTGTTTGCGTATCAAAAAGCAAGTAATTTTGCACGTCTGTTTCGGAAAATTGTTTACATAAACATATTTACACTATGAAAGCATTAGTAAAGAGAAAGCCGGAGTATGGCATCTGGATGGAAGATGTGCCCATGCCGCAGGTTGGCGTGAACGATGTGTTAATCAAGGTGAAAAAGGCCGCTATCTGCGGAACCGATTTGCACATGTACAAGTGGGACGAGTGGTCGCAGAAGCATTGTAATCCGCCTTATATACAGGGTCACGAGTTTGTCGGAGTGGTGGCAGAGGTCGGTGACGGTGTCCGTAATATCAAGGTCGGTGACCGCGTTACCGCCGAGGGGCATATCGTTTGCGGCCAGTGCCGTAACTGCCGTCGGGGCATGGGGCACGTCTGCGAGAACACGGTCAGTGTGGGCATCACGCGTGACGGTGCGTTCGCCGAGTTCGTTAGCATTCCCGAGTCCAACATCGTCAAGTTGCGCGATGAGATTCCAGATGATTTCGCGGCCATTATGGATCCGTTCGGCAACGCTACGCATACGGCTCTCGCTTTCCCGTTGCTGGGGGAGGATGTGCTGATTACTGGTGCCGGACTGATTGGCACGATGGCGGCGGGCATTTGCCGCTATGCGGGAGCCAAGAACATCGTGGTTACCGACTTCAACCCCTTGCGTCTTGACATTGCCAGAAGGATGGGCGCAACGATGACCGTGGACGGCTCCAAGGGGGAGACCATTCAGGGGGCGATGGAGCAGTTGGGTATTCGCGGGTTCGATGTCGGACTCGAGATGTCCGGCGCACCCAGCGCGTTCAACGATATGATTGAGCATATGTACAAGGGCTCGAACATTGCCCAACTGGGTATCCTGCCCTCTGACACTAAGGTCAATTGGAGCGATGTCATCTTCAACGCGCTCACCATCAAGGGTATCACCGGAAGACGTATGTGGGAGACGTGGTATCAGATGGAGCAGATGATTCTTGGTGGTTTGGATTTGAGTCCTGTTATCACCCACCGTTTCAAGTTCGACGACTTCCAGAAGGGTTTCGATGTGATGGTCAGCGGACAGTGCGGCAAGGTGATTCTCGAATGGTAATAAAGGCGATTTCGCACGGAGCCGGTTTCATTATGGAACCGGCTCTTTTTATGCTCTTGCATGATGTCTGTTGCATGCCCTTGCTTGCCGTTTGTTGTCTGCCACTTCTTGCTGTCTTTTTCTTCCGCTTTTCGTACCTCGAGCGGGTGATTAGCGGGTGATTACCGTGTGATTACTGTGTTATTCGGCACTGCGCGCCGTATCATTGCCGTATCTCGCGCCATCCCGCCCGTAGGGTCTTCTTGGGGAATGGCGGCTCGTGATTGACTGATTACGTGGGCATGCGGGCATGTTTTTGTGCTCACGTTGTCCTCCGTCCGTTAGTCCGGCATCTGATGCCGGTGCTTTTGGGGTGCCTCGGGCGGATGTTTTTTCAAATACACCTTGTCTTTCAGAAAAAACGTCGTATCTTTGCCGCCGTAATGCTTCGCGCCAGAGGTAAGCGGACGGGTATGCTCCCGTTCATTGCACCTCGAAGTGAACGTTACGTACATAATAACACAGCGCTTGTTGAACGCAGTTTGCGTCATCTTGCCAAAGGACTTGACCTTGCGTCTTGGTAAAGGTTATTCACGGTCCAACCTCTTTAACATGAGGCTGTTTTACCTTACATATCCAAAAATCCAGACAGTGTCTGGACAATTGAGCTGGAGTCATTACCTTGAATTGCTCAAATGTGACAACGCATTGGAACGGGAGTTCTATATGACACAAGCCCGACAAGAGCATTGGAGAGTTCGCGAACTGAAACGCCAAATGAATAGTTCACTTTTTGAGCGGCTTGCACTCAGTTCCGACAAGGAGAGTGTTCTCGCTTTGGCGCACCAAGGCACGCAAGTAGCCAAACCGTCAGACATCATTCACGACCCATTTGTGTTGGAGTTCACGGGGCTGCCCGTGCACAAACGCTACAAAGAGAGCCAACTTGAAGCCGCTCTGAAAAAACACATGGAGACTTTCTTGCTCGAATTGGGACGCGGTTTCGCTTTCATCGGTCGCCAATATGTCATCCCCATTGGTAGCCGCCGCTTCAAGGTTGATTTGGTTTTCTATCACACAATACTGAAGTGTTATGTGCTTTTCGATCTCAAACGCAGTGAGATACGCCATCAGGACATTGGCCAGATGAATATGTATATCAACTATTTCAAGAATGAAGTCTGCCAGCCTGACGACAATCCGCCTATTGGTGTTGTCTTGGGGGCGAAGAAAGACGAACTGCTGATGGAGTATGCCCTTGCAGGCATTGATAACAATCTTTTTGCGGCTCGTTATCAACTCTATCTGCCCAATAAAGCAGAACTGCAAGAGCAACTCAATCAACTAATGGATAGTAACGAATAACACCACTCCGCCTCTGCCCCACCGGCACTGACAGGCAGTGCAACGACATACATAAATAAAGCGTGCGCTGCCTGTCGATACAAGCACTATAAACACAACAAAAAAAGAGTATGTCAAGCAATTTTGACACACCCTCACGCCTCCCCTACAAAAAATCCCCCTCTCTCTTGCATATCTCCTTTTAGTGCTGTACCTTTGCCGCCGTTAATCATCCCGCTTGGGATTTCCGTGCAGATTTAACAAATCACTAACCGACAGGAGGAAACAATATGAGTACAGTTGCTATGCAAGGAGTCTTTGACCAGATACTTGCCACATTTGACCTCACAGCCGCCAATAAACGTTGGCTTGCCGCGCATCTTGTCGAATATGCAGACAAGGAGGAGCGAATAGAGCCTTACACGTTGGCTGAAATTGATACCATGCTGGCGGAGTCGGAAGCCGATTTTGCTGCGGGCAGGTACAAGACTAATGACCAGGTCTTTCATCATATTTGAGGTATGAAGGTGCTTTGGTCAAATCGTGCGGAAAGGGGGCTGCGCGAAGTTGAAGAATATATTCTCAACGAGTTTGGTGAAGACACCCGCTCAAAGTTTATGTCCGAGGTGGAACATATCTCCTATTTGTTGGAGACATCCCCCGAGATAGGCAATCTTGATTCATTATTCGCACGACATCAGATAGCATACAGGAGTATTGTTATTCATCGTTTAAGCAAGTTAGTCTATTACATAAAGGGCGATAGCATCCATATTGCTGCTTTCTGGGACACTCGCCGCGAACCGAAAAAACAAGCCGGCAAATTGAAGTAACCAATATCTGATACCTTCCCGTCCCCCCTCCATGACGTTAAACTGAGAGCGTTGAGGCTGGCAACGTAAAAAAGCAGTTACATAAAAAGGCGTTTATTGACGCTTGTTTTGGTCTAATGAAATCCGGAAAATTTCAAGCCCCGAAACAAGATAGTGCAGTAAGCGTCCTCGTGGGTATCATATACTCGTCTGCGCCCGACACAGGGCGGGTGGGTTATGCATATCGGGCGTGGACGTTATTGTTTATTCTTGGCTTAGGGTCATTTCCGGAACCTCATTAGAGAGAATAAGCGTGGATAACATTCACGCTTGCTTTTTTATGGCGTATTGACCATGCAAGAAGACCAGACAACGCCCATAGCGGCAAGCACAGACAAGGACTAATAGCGAAAAGGACCAACAAGAACCATATGGAAACGGAACAAGACCCGTATCTTTGCAGCGGTTTTGCCGCACAACATATATTTGAGATGACGAAGCCAAGACTGGCGACAGTCGGAAAGAAATGGAGAATGCCGAAAATCCAACAAAGAGTAGGCAAAAACTAAAACTGTCATTATATGGAAAAAGACACCACACGCAAGTTCATCGAAAGGATGAACAAAATCGGCGAAGGAGAGTATTTCCGTCCTTCTGTAAGAAAAGACCACGATTCAGTTTTTGAATTATGGGATATGGTATATGGTATGGGTTATGCACAATGACCAACCTGTGTCATGTAAGGTTTGTGAGATAAACATCACAATAAAGCCAAATCCTCATGGAGGGAAATTGGGTAGTGTGAAATACAAGTTGTCTCAGACAGAAACCCCGACAAGTAAGAATTACCAAGAATATTTTGTTGAAATAGAAGAAGAAAAATGCTTTTCGACAAAAGAAGATTTGCTAAACAGTTTATAACTAATCAAATATTTAACACTATGAAAACAAAACTTCTTTTAGCAGCAATGATGCTGTCAATAAGTCTGTCGCTCTCTGCCGAAAGCGGCATCTGCGGAAATAACCTCACATGGACCCTTGACACCGAAACAGGTACCCTCACCATCACCGGAACCGGATCAATGAAGAATTACTCCTTGTATTCTAAAGCACCATGGTATTCCTATCGCGAGTCCATTGCTTCTGTCGTCATTTCAGACGGTGCCACAAGCATTGGAGACTATGCTTTCTTAAGTTGCAGCAGTTTGACCTCCGTAACCATTCCCAACAGCGTCACAAGCATTGGAAACCATGCTTTCCAGAATTGCACCGGTTTGACCTCCATCACCATTCCCAACAGCGTCACCAGCATTGGAAGCTCTGCTTTCTATGAATGCAGCAAATTGACCTCCATAACCATTCCCAACAGCGTCACAAGCATTGGAAGCCATGCTTTCTATTATTGCCGCAATTTGACCTCCCTAACCATTCCCAACAGCGTCACAAGCATTGGAGATTATACTTTCGTTTGGTGCAGCAGTTTGACCTCCATTGAGATTCCCAATAGCGTCACAAGCATTGGAGGTGGTGCTTTCTATAATTGCAGCAAATTAACCTCCATCACCATTCCCAACAGCGTCACAAGCATTGGAAACGATGCTTTCTATGGTTGCAGCGGTTTGACCTCCATCACCATTCCCAACAGCGTCACAAGCATTGGATATATGGCTTTCCGTAATTGCAGCAGTTTGACCTCCATCACCATTCCCAACAGCGTCACAAGCATTGGATATATGGCTTTCTCTGATTGCACCGGTTTGACCTCCGTAACCATTCCCAACAGCGTCACAAGCATTGATGAGCATGCTTTCCAGAATTGCACCGGTTTGACATCCATAACTTGCGAAGCAGTCAACCCGCCCGCGTTGGGTAAGAATGTGTTCACCAATGTGGACAAATCCATCCCCCTCTATGTCCCCGTGCAATCAATAGACTTGTACAAAGCCGCAGACCAATGGAAAGACTTTACCAATATCCTGCCCATAACATCCTCCGCATCACAAACATATACAATCACTTTTGTCAATTACGATGGTTCAGAGTTGCAAAGCAGCGAAGTAGAAGCGGGTACGATGCCCCAATACAACGGAACCGAACCCACCAAGCCCGCCGATGCGCAGTACACCTACACCTTTGCAGGTTGGACGGATGGTACGAATGTTTATCCGACAGGTACAAATCTGCCTGCTGTGACAGGCGATGCAACTTACACCGCGACTTACACCACCGCCGTCAATCAGTACACTGTCACCTTCAAGAACGAGGACGGCGCAGTGATTGACAGCCGCAAGTGGGATTACGGTACGATACCGACTTGCGCCGAACCGTCCAAGCCCGCTGATGCGCAGTACACATATACCTTCGCGGGTTGGACGGATGGTACGAATGTTTATCCGACAGGTACAAATCTGCCTGCAGTAACAGGCGACGCAACCTACACCGCCACATATACAGCAACGCCGATAGAGCATTATGACGTTTTGCCAGGACTGTTCTCTGTCAGTGCTGACAAGCAGATTCGTTTCTCACCGGGCAACTTGCAGTACAACGCCGCACAGGGCACACACCAATGCGCCGACGGCTCAACCCTACAGGGTACATGGCGTTTCGCGCCTAACCAGTGGTACATAGTCGGTATGGGCTACGGTCAGACGAACGCGGACAACTATTGCTACATCGGTGGCACGGTGACGGACGGCGACAACAGGAACATCGGCAGCAGTTACAACGGCTGGATAGATTTGTTCGGCTGGGGCACGAGCGGCTGGAACAGCGGTGCGAACGCGTATGAGCCGTGGTCCACGAGCCAAACCTACTCGGATTACTATCCGGGCGGCAGTTACACAAACAGTCTGACAGGCGATTATGCGAATGCGGACTGGGGCGTGTATAACCAGATAGGAAATGATGCTCCGGGAACGTGGCGCACGCTGACGAAAGACGAGTGGGTGTATCTGTTCTACACCCGCACGGGTGCAAGGAGCAAGTATGGTGCTGCGAAGGTGAACGGGATAACTGGTGTGGTGATACTGCCTGATGATTGGACAACTCCTCCGACGGGTTGTGAATTCACAGCAGGAATGACGAGCGCGAGCAATGGGGATGACTGGAGTCTTGTAGCGGGTACGAACAACTACAGCGTGGCACAGTGGGCACAGATGGAGTCTGCGGGCGCAGTGTTCATGCCCGCTGCGGGCGGCCGCTACTACGGTACGACGGTCGACTACGCGGGGACGCTCGGCGGCTACTGGTCCTCCACGCAGCAGGGCGGCGCGCGCAGCGCGCGCAACGCGTACATCCTCTTCCTCCACTCGACCTACCTCTACCCGCAGGATAGCACTCGCAGCTACGGGTTCTCTGCGCGGCTCGTTTCAGAACTTACGGACGCGCCTGTTTATACGCTGACCGTCACTTTCAAGAACGATGACGGCACAGTGATTGACAGCCGCAAGTGGAACTACGGCGCGACACCGACTTGTGCCGAACCGACCAAGCCCGCCGATGCGCAGTACACCTACACCTTCGCGGGTTGGACGGATGGTACGAATGTTTATCCGACAGGTACAAATCTGCCTGCCGTGACAGGCGATGCGACCTACACCGCGACTTACACCACCACCGTCAATCAATACACCGTCACTTTCAAGAACGAAGATGGTACTATCCTTGACAGCAGACTATGGAACTACGGTACAACACCGACTTGCACCGAACCCACCAAGCCTGCCGATGCGCAGTACACCTACACCTTCGCAGGTTGGGACAAGGAGGTTGTTGCAGTGACAGGCAACGCAACGTATACCGCTACTTACACCACCACCGTCAATCAGTACACCGTCACCTTCAAGAACGAGGATGGCACTGTGCTGCAAAGCAGTCAGGTGGAATATGGCATGATGCCTTCATACAACGGCGCGACACCGTCCAAGCCCGCCGATGCGCAGTACACCTACACCTTCGCGGGTTGGACACCACAAGTGGTGGCGGTAACAGGCGATGCCACTTATACTGCCGTATTTGAATCGGTGGTACAATGCGGCACTATCAAGACCACCGACGGCGCAACCGTATGGGAGGACGAACTGCCCTACACGTGGGAAAGCGTGACCTTCAACGAAGCAGGGACGGAAACACTGACACTGCAAGCATCAGACGGTTGCGATTCGGTCGTTACCTTCACGCTCCGTGTGCGCTATCACAACATCGTCTTGCAGGAGAACGAGGACGCGCAGTACTATGACTTCTTCGCGGAGGACTACAATGGTTACACGGTCAATACCGCCACGCTCAACCGCCAGTTCGCACAAGGCAAGTGGGCGACATTGTGCCTGCCGTTCGATGTAAGGAAGGGACAGATGATTTCGCATGGCTTGTACGGCCGCGTCTTCGAGTTCCGCTATGCGGAGGTGACGGAGAGCAATACCCTCGTGGCGCACTTCGCCGTGGCGCAGTCCGTTGAGGCGGGCAAGGGCTATATCGTCAATGCCAACGCCAAACTGGCGCAGAAGACCTCCTTCGTCTTCCCGGGCGTGACCGTCAACACCGATGCCGACAACGGCGACATAGCCACCCTCACAGGCTATAACGATGCTTCGGGTCGCGGCAGTATCTGCATGGTCGGCACGCTCCGCACAGGCACGTTGTACAACTATGCCGGCGGAAACACCTACCTCGGTCTGAAGGACAACAAGATTTACTACCCGAACACCACCACCGGCACCGCCATCCGTGCGTACAGAGGTTTCTTCCGTAGCGGCATAGGCGGCGTGATTGAGGAAGGCGATGACGATGATGAGCCTACAGCCCCGCAGCGCGTCCGTATTGTGGTGGAAGGCGAAACGATGGGTGAACTGGAGGTTATGAACGGGGCGGAAGACATACAGGAAACCAAGCCCGCTCGCAAATATATAGACAACGGCATTCTCTACATCGAGCGCAACGGCAGAGTCTATACCGCCCAAGGCGCGGAACTGTAGTAAACGCCATTCTGACAACCGGACAAGGGCGTGCCGACAGCGGCGCGCCCTTGTTTTGATGGAAACGGAAATAATGGAGGTATAGCATCCGCTCATCTAGGACCTCTAGAGCTTCTCTACTAGCGCAGCGTTCTAGGGCATCTATATTCTCTATGGTAGCGCAGCGTTCTAGGACATCTATTTCTCGGATAATGTCCTGCCGCTGTTGTTTTCGTTTATTGTGCCGACTGGGAGTCGGCGTTTGCTTCGTTCATTCCGTCGGAATATGATTCCGACATCGGCTCCA
>JAGCWE010000124.1 GCA_017962005.1 Paludibacteraceae bacterium
CACGTCTTAACATCCTTTGCGCATCGAGAGTTGGATACGTTGTCTTGCCCTGTCAATGTCCACCACACGCACACGGATATGCTGGTGGAGGCTTACCACTTCGTTCGGGCTGCTCAAGCGCCTGTCCGCCATCTGCGAGATATGCACCAAGCCGTCCTTATGCACGCCTATGTCCACGAACGCGCCGAACGATGCTATATTCGTCACAATACCCGGCAACTCCATTCCTATTTGCAAGTCGTCAATCGTGTGCACGTTCTCATCGAAACGGAATACCTCCCGCTGTTCGCGGGGGTCGCGACCGGGTTTCTCCAATTCCTTCATAATGTCCGTAAGGGTAGGCATCCCCACATCGTCGGACACATACCGCTTCAGGTCTATGCGCTGCCTCAACTGCGCATTCTGTATCAGGTCACTCACCTTGCAACCGAGGTCCTTCGCCATCTGATTGACTATGCTGTAGCGCTCGGGGTGAACGGCACTGTTATCCAGAGGGTTGTCCGAATTGGTGACACGCAGAAAGCCTGCCGACTGCTCGAAGGTCTTAACGCCCATCTTCGGCACACGCAAGAGGTCTTTTCTGCTTGTGAAAGGACCGTTCTCGCTGCGGTAGCGCACAATGTTGTCCGCCAGTACGGGTCCCAAACCCGATATGTACGTCAGCAGATACGGACTGGCCGTGTTCACGTCCACACCCACATAGTTAACCACCGACTCAACTGTCTGCTGCAATGACTGACGGAGTTTGCCCTGGTCCACATCGTGCTGGTACTGTCCCACGCCGATTGACTTAGGGTCTATCTTCACCAATTCGGCAAGCGGGTCCATCAGCCGCCTGCCTATGCTCACCGCACCGCGAACCGTAACGTCCTCATCCGGGAACTCCTTCCGCGCCAGTTCGCTGGCACTATAGACGCTCGCGCCATTCTCGCTCACCACGAACACAGGCACATCGCTCACTCCCTCCAGACTCATCCGCACGAACTCCTCACACTCCCGGCTGGCTGTGCCGTTGCCTATGGATATTGCCTCTATCTCATACTGCTTCACATACTTGCGCAGTTTCTCCGCACTGTCGCCCATACGGATGAACACCACATCGTGTTTCAGCAAGTCTCCCTGACGGCTCAGTATGGCGAGCTTACAGCCCGTCCGGAATCCCGGATCCAAAGCCAGCACCCGTTTCTGCCCCAACGGCGCGTCAAGCAGCAACTGCCGCAGGTTGTCGGCAAACACACGGATGGCGGTCTCGTCGGCTTTCTCCTTGCTCTGTGCCGCGAACTCACTCTCAATAGACGGCTTCAGCAAACGCTTGTAACTGTCCTCCATAGCCAGTTCCACCTGATAGGAACTCTCGTTGCTCGCCTTGAGGTGCAGACGCGCCAGCTTGTCGAGGCAGTTGTTCTCGTCACCGGATATGTCCACACGGATATACCCCTCCTTCTCGGCACGCCGTATCGCCAGCAGGCGATGGCTCGGTATGCGCTTCAACGGCTCATGCAGGTCGAAATAGTCGCGGTAGTTCTGCGCTTCGGGTTCGTCCGCCTTGCCTTTCACCGGCCTGGTGGTCAGCACCGCCGTGTAACCGAACTCGCGTCGTACAGCCTGGCGGCTGCGTTCGTCCTGCGCTATATCCTCGGCAATGATGTCCCTCGCTCCCTGCAACTGCTCTTCCGTGTAGGAGAGCCTGCCGGGCTGCTGCTTCCAAATGGCGTCCGCCACAGGCTGAAGGCCTTTCTCGCGTGCGGCATCGGCACGCGTCTTGCAGTGCGGCTTATAGGGCAGGTACAGGTCCTCCAACTCCGTGGCATCCCACGAGGCATCAATGCGCTCGCGCAGCGCACCGGTCAGCTTGCCCTGCTCCTCGATGGTCTTGAGGATGTACTGCTTGCGCTCGTCCATCTCGCAAAAGCGGTCGAACAGTTCGCTAATCTGACCTATCTGCACCTCGTCCAGACTGCCCGTCTTCTCCTTGCGGTAGCGGGCTATAAAGGGTATGGTCGCCTTGTCCTGCAGCAGACCGATGGTAGCCGCCACCTGACGCGCGCCAATACCCAACTTACCTGATATGATAGAACTGAAATCCATAGTCATTTCCCTTTCCGCAGCAGACGAGCCGCATCGACAGGAGGTCTCTTCGCCTGTCCGTCCGCCTTATGATTCGGTTTGTCATCGCTCTCACTCCGCATCTCCTCCTTCTCGCGCCGAATCTCCTCCTCGTTCCTCCGGCGTTCCTCTTCCTGCAGCGCCTCAAGCCGCGCCAATACGTGAGGGTAGATTTTGTTGAAAAGCATGGGATTGTCCGTGTACCACACGAGCGAGGAGTCCAGTTGCGCACGCGTAACCCCGTGTGCCGCAAGGACAGAGTCGTAGGTCAGGGTCACTATGCTGTCGTGACCGTTCTTGTAGCCGCGGACATAAATAATCCCTTCCGCACGGTGCAAATCGACAAACAAATCCTCCATCTGTCCTGAAGAGAGCACACCCTTAGGGCGACAGGACGCCAAGGCGCAGACAACGCCAAGAACAACCACTGTATGAGCAAGCAAGCGATACTTCATTATCCGTACTTTCAATCACCGAACAGAAAAGACGCGCAAAGATACGTAAAGTTTCTGAAAAGAGGATAGGGTGCCATACCTTTTTTGCAAAAATGAATATCCACAAAAACGCCCCGTAGAACGGTGAACCACTCATCCGTGACATTTCCGCATACGCATCGTGCAAAAATTCACAAATATAAAGCAACAGCATGTGAACGGATTACATAAATGAAAAGCGATTAAGGGCAGTGAAACCAGCGCTCAATACTGCTAATACATCAATAGAAAGCACGTCATAACAGCGCGTAATTCAGCACTTTGGTACAATATACTTACAATTGCGTTACGCGGAAATGTCGGTTTGGGGAGCATAACACCAAATCACGATGGTAAAACAATACGGATATGTAAATATATGCTTATATTCTGCACATTACAAGCATTACTGAAACAAATGAATAAACTAACATGCGCTTTATGTAAACCGTGCAAACGATCGTTATTAAATATAAACAGCGGCTTTGTACGGGATTCCTGACGGCAGGGCACTGTAATAATGCCATATTCACAAATCTGCATTTAGTTTACATAACGAAAGCGGAAAATAAAATTTGCAGGAGTGAAACGGTTGACATATCTTTGCGCGAAAAATCGGGATAACAAACACAACGGAAACACAAGGAAACACCATACCACCATGAACGGAATAGAAAAGATGGACAAGATCATGCAGTCGGAAAAACTGAACAAAAAGCAGTTTGCCGACCGCGTAGGAATAAGCCAAAGCACAATCAGCAATATCTACAACGGACGCAACAATGTCAGTCTGGAAGTGATGCAGAAAATACTCAATGCCTTCCGCACTATCAGTTCCGACTGGCTCATTCTTGATTCGGGTCCGATGTACCGTCCCAAAGGAAGCGAAGCGGTACAGGACACACTGTTCGACATACGCCCTATCGAACCGGAAACGGCGACCGCCGCTATCGTTCCGGTGACAAGCGACAACCGTGCCGCCACCGGCGAACAACTGCCTATCCCCGTGTCGGTGACAACAAGCACAGCGAAAAACAGAAAGAACAGCAACGATACAGTAAAGGCTGACCGCAGAGTGAACAAAATAATCATATACTATACGGACGGAACCTTTGAGGAAAGGTGAAAATTGAAAATTGAAAGGTGAAAGGGAGGAAAGAGGGGAAATGAACGATGAAAAGTGAAAGGTGAAAGGAAAAAGGATGGGACGGGAGAGTATGAGAGACCGGTAAGGAACGATGCGGAAGCATATAATCTTTGATGATATGACCCAATGCACAGAGACGGACGTCGAGAGACTCAAGGCTCTGGCAAGCAAACAGAGGCTTGAACAGGCTATGCGCTACAAGCATCTCTTCGGACAATGGGCGTGCCTGAAAAGTTACGAGATGCTGCTTCAACTGCTTTATTCGAGCCAAACCACTGAGTCCGTTTACGTCCCACACGACAAAAACACAGACTTTTTATGCCACTCAGACAGCAAACCTATTGAGGTCGGAAACGACCGACACGACAAAACCACAGACTTTGTATGCCACCAAGACGGCAAACCTATTGAGGGTGAAAACAACCGTCACGACAAAAACACTGACTTTGTATGCAGTCCAGACGGCAAACCTATTGAATACGGGAACAACCGATATAGCAGACCTATTGGGTTGGAAGACAACCGACAGGGCAGACCTATTGGGTTGGAAGACAACCGACAGGGCAGACCTATTGGGTTGGAAGACAACCGACAGGGCAAACTGATTGAGTCGGCGGGCATACGATACGGCAAAGAGATTGAATTTGAATACAACGAGTACGGGAAACCGAGGCTGACGGAAGAGTGGGCGGAAAGGATGCAGACGCCGTTCCGGTTCTTCTCCATCAGCCACTGCAAGGAAGGCATCGCCGTTGCAGTCAGCGAGCATGAAACAGGCATAGACATCGAATCCCGTACAAGACGCATATCCGACGGTCTCGCAGAAAGAGTGATGAACGAACAGGAACAACACCATATCGCCACCCATCCCGACCCCCAAACCGCCTTCATCGAACTGTGGACCAAAAAGGAAGCCGTGCTCAAGTTGCGGGGAACAGGCATCATCGATGACATGAGGGATGTCCTAACCGGCAACGAACATATTGAAACGCACGTGTACGATACCTATATAGTAAGTATTGCCTCAGTATAGAGTAAAGATACCATCAGGATAAGGTCAAGATACTATTGAGACAGGGGTAAGATAGTAGCGGGGTGGTGATAGGGTAAGGATAAGGGCAAGATACAATTGAGACAGGGGGAAGATAGTATTGGGGTGGTGTTGCGAAAACATTGAGGTGGAATTACGATAACATACGAACAGCGGAATGACATACAAAGACACGATAGCATATCTCTATGCCTCACAGCCTCCCTTCCATCTGGTGGGGGCAGCGGCATACAAACCCGGGCTTGCGAACACGGAAGCCCTGATGGAGCATCTCCGCCACCCCGAAAGACGGTTCCGCGCCATACACATTGCGGGCACCAACGGCAAAGGCTCCACGTCCCATCTGATTGCCGCATCGCTTCATGCCGCCGGCCTCAAAGTGGGGCTATACACCTCCCCCCATCTGGTTGACTTCCGCGAACGCATACGCGTGTCCGAAGATGCGGGCAAGCCCATGAAGATGATTGAAGAGGAAAGGGTAGTGCGCTTCGTGGAGGAGAACAGGGACTTCCTCGAGAAAGTCAAACCCTCCTTCTTCGAGACGACAATGGCCATGGCGTTCACCTATTTCGCCACGGAACAAGTAGATGTCGCCGTAATCGAAACAGGACTGGGGGGACGGCTCGACAGCACCAACATACTGCCCCCATACGCGCAGGGCGAACAGCCGCCCTGCGGCGTGACGCTCTCCGTCATCACCAACATCGGCCTTGACCATACAGAGTTCCTCGGCAACACCCTGCCACAGATAGCCTACGAGAAAGCCGGCATCATCAAACCCGACGTGCCCTGCGTCATCGGCGAAACGGACGAACAGACAATGCCCGTCTTTATGGAAGCCGCGGAACGCAACCACATATCAGGCGGTGGACCGGAAACAGACGGGTGCCGCATCTGGTTCGCAGACCAATGCGAATACCTGCGCCGCGAACGCCAACGCACAGCCCCTGACTGCCAGTTGAAAGGCGAATACCAAGAGAAGAACATCCAGACCGCGTTTGCCGCGCTCCGCGCCGTATGGAACACGCTCACGGAAAACCGCCCCACAGCCCCCTTCCACGAAGCCGTCCGAAAAGGCTTCGCGGAGGTATGCACACTGACAGGCCTGCGGGGCAGATGGGAAGTCCTGCGGAGCCGTCCCCTGACCGTTTGCGATACCGGTCACAACTCACACGGGCTGCGATACGTAAGCCACCAGTTGCAGCAGACCATGCGCGAACGGCTCTTGCCGCACGCGGACAGTGTACTTCGCGTTGTTTTCGGCATGGTGGACGACAAGGACGTGGAAACGGTAGCGGCCCTGATGCCGAGGCAGGCGGTATATTATCTGACCCGTCCGGACACGCACCGCGCCATACCGGCAGAGCGTATGCTGGCGATATGGAAAAAGGCAATGCCCGACACCAAAGCCTCCACCTATGACCACCTGCGGGACGCCCTGACCGCCGCACAAAAAGACTGCTCCGACAACGACGTCCTCTTCATAGGCGGAAGCAACTATATCGTCGGCGAAGCACTGACCCTGCTCGCCCAATAGACAAGAAAGACAGAACGAAAAAGTCCGCGTTGCGAAGAAGCAACGCGGACTTTGACATTCAGACGCGGCTGTGCCGCAGTATGGCACCGCCACCTGACCATGAGGGTCAGACAGCGTTACAGGAGCGTCGCTTGTCAGATGGCACCGTCGGGGTCGCCGCCGTCGGTGACGGGCTGCGTGTCGTGGGAAGCAGGAGGCGTGACACCACCGCTGGCACAGAGCATCGTAACGCTCATCATGCAGGACGCTGCGGTCTGCGGATTCACATAGTTCTTTTTCATTGCTGTTATTGTTTTATTGTTGGTTGTTTTTTTCCCGAAAAGGGTTCGGGCGGGACGGCGGTATGGGAAACTATTCTCATGGAAACCATACCCTTTATTCAGGAGACCGAAGCCCCCGTCCTTAAAACCCCAAAAAATATCCGCCCCGCCACAAACCTTTTTCTGTATTCTTTGTTGTCAAGGATTATTCTTTTTGGTCATCAATTTTCATCAATTGTCCAACAATAGTGCTGCTGCGATATAAAACAGGACAAAAACCTGTAAAACCCTTTTGAATGATTCAGATGTTGCACATCCTACGCGGTCTGCCGCCAGAACCTGCCCGAAAGCAAGCTTCCGTACAGGTTCTGCCACCAAACCACGTACTCCGCAGAGCGAAATCATTCAAAAGAAAAAACATAAAAAACATTGCCCTGTCAAATTAAAACAAACTTATAGTATATTGTCGGTAACTGTTGACCATATCAAACTACTCTATAACCTGTCCGACGGCGTTGTAACGGATGCCGTTCTTCTCGATGACGAGCACGCCGTTGTGCAGGTACTTCCTCGGCGCGCTGGCGTTGCCGTCCGCGATTCTCTCCTCAACGTCCGTCGGCGTCTCGCCACGCACCACGATGCGGGCACGGGGATGAACGGACTGCACCTCGCTGCTGCC
>JAGCWE010000125.1 GCA_017962005.1 Paludibacteraceae bacterium
CCACCTCGTCGGTGACATAGACCTGGTTGCAGTAGAGTTGTATCTTGTTCTTCTGCACGTCGAGGTTGCTGCGTATCTTCGGGAAATAGAGGATGCCTGTGAGGTGGAACGGATAATCGACATTGAGGTGAATCCAGAACAGCGGTTCGTCCATCTGCATCGGGTAGAGCCGACGGTAAAACGCCTTGTAGTCCTCGTCCTTGAGGTCGGCGGGTTTGCGCGTCCAGGCGGGATTGATGTCGTTGATTACATTGTCCTCTTCTGTTTCCACCTGCTTGCCGTCTTTCCACTCTTTCTTTTTGCCGAAGACGATTTCCACGGGCAGGAACTTGCAGTACTTGTTGAGCAGCCCTTCGATGGTAGCGTCCTCGAGGTACTGCTGGAACTCGTCGTTGATATGCAGTACGATGTCGGTGCCGCGGTCGGACTTGATGGTGTCCTCCATCTCGTAGGTCGTTTCGCCCGAGCATGTCCAGTGGACGGCGGTGGCGTCCTCGCGGTAACTGAGCGAGAATATCTCCACTTTGTCGCTGACCATAAAGGCGGAATAGAAGCCGAGTCCGAAGTGTCCGATGATGGCTTCCGTCTTGTCCTTGTACTTGTTGACGAACTCCTCGGCTCCCGAGAAGGCTATCTGGTTGATGTACTTGTCCACCTCTTCGGCTGTCATGCCGATACCGCGATCCTGCACGGTGAGTGTCTTTTTCTTCTTGTCGATGATGACGCGCACTTTTGTGTCGCCGAGGTCGCCTTTTACCTCCCCGACGGAGGAGAGTGTCTTGAGTTTCTGGGTGGCATCCACTGCGTTGCTTATCAGTTCGCGCAGGAAGATTTCATGGTCTGAATACAAGAATTTCTTAATCACCGGAAAGATGTTGTCCGATGTTACTCCGATTGTTCCTTTTGACATAGTATGTGTAATTACAAGTTAAACGTACAAAAACAGCGGGAACGTATTGTATCCCGCTGTAAAGATGGCAAATATTGTGCCAAAGGGGCGTAGGCGGACTATTCTGCCAAAATGGCAGTCTGGTGCTTTCCTGCGACAATCAGGACGATTTCCCCTTTTGGCGGTACGGCTGTGAAATGCGCGATAAGTTCGGCGAGTGTGCCGCGTTGGGTGTCCTCATGCAGTTTGCTTATCTCGCGGCTGACGGATGCCTGTCGGTCTGCGCCAAGGTATTCAGCGAGTTGCTGCAGTGTTTTGAGCAGCCTGTATGGTGACTCGTACAGGATGAACGTATGTTCTAATTCGGCGAGTTGCTGCAGACGTGTCTGCCGCCCTTTCTTTTGGGGAAGGAAACCCTCGAAGAAGAACCGGTCACAGGGCAGTCCGCTGTTGACAAGTGCGGGTACGAAGGCGGTCGGTCCGGGCAGGCACTGTACTTCTGCGCCTTTCTGTATGCACGCGCGTACAAGCATGAATCCGGGGTCGGAGATACCCGGTGTGCCCGCATCGGAGATGAGGGCGACCTCCTTTCCCGCCGCTATCTCGTCCGCTTCGCGTTCGCAGGTCTGGTGCTCGTTGAACTTATGGTGCGAACGGAGTGGAGTATGGATGTCGTAATGCTTGAGCAATACGGAGGACGTGCGTGTGTCTTCGGCGAGGATGAGACTCACCTTGCGCAGCACATCGAGTGCGCGCAGGGTGATGTCCTCAAGATTGCCTATCGGTGTGGGAACAACGTACAGCACGGGGAATGTTACTTACGATTGAAAGCGTCTTCTGAGAACGTTGATGAAGAGTTCGTAGGTCGGACTCTCCCTGTCCCATGCCTGTTCCGCTACAATATTCATTGCCTCGCCGAGACCGGCACAGGCATTGATGCGCTCCAGCAATTTCTGCATCGTCTCGCCGTTTCCGCCGAACAGTTCGCGCTGGAAAAGGAATCGGTCGCCGATGGAGATGGCTTGCCGTATGTCGCTCACGGGCGCGCCAAAGAGAGATGTCTGTTGAGGCACTCGTGCAGGTTGCGGTTGGGGGGCTGGCTCTTGGACTGGTTGCTGGTCGATTACCGGTTCTTGTTCCTGTTCGTTTTCCGGCTCAGGTTCTGGCTCGCTTTCAGGTGTTTGTGAATCAGTGGGAGCGTCAGTGTTCACCGTCTCTTCCGTTTCTGGCTCCTGCTGTTGTATCTCATCCTCCGGTCCGTTCTCCTGTTCGTCTTCCTCCACAATGAGTTCCACCTCCACTTCCGGTTCGTCCTCGTCCTCAACGGAAGCGGGGCGTTGTTTCAGTTCGTTTTCAAGTGTGTCGCACCGCGCCTCCAGAACAGCGATACGCTGCTCTAGAGACTCGATATATGCTGCAACGGATAATAACTGGTCTTTCATCTTAGCAAGCCACTTTTTCCAACCACTTGACCATACCGAGCATAATGCCCATACTGATTAGGCAGATGACAAGGAAGACAAGCCAGCAGTACTGAATAGACCAGGCGTTATACATCACGGGACCAACCCAGATAAAGAGGTTGCCGATGGCGGTTGCCCCGAGCCACAATCCTTGGCACAGACCGACCATATTGCGAGGAGCCACTTTGCTGACGAAACTCAGGCCGAGCGGCGAGATGAATAGTTCGGCAACGGTGAGGAAGAAATATGTAACGAGCAGAACCCACGGACCTTCTTTAGCCAGTCCTGCGGCAGCCATTTCCTCGTTCGACAAAGCGCGGAAAGCCTCTCCCGAAGGATAGTTGTTAATCATTGACACAATCATAAGGAAGAGATATGCGCATCCGGCAACTGCCATACCGATGGCTATCTTGCGGGGAGTGGAGATGGCTTTGCCGTTTCTTGCAAGCATACCGAAGAGCCACATCACGACGGGCGTAAGCACAATGACAAAGAAGGGATTGAGTGCTTGCCATATCTCAGGAGCGATACTGTCGGTTTGGATAAAGTCACGCGCGAAGACGCTGAGCGACTGACCGTTCTGGTGGAAAGAGAGCCAGAAGAAGATAGCGATACCCAGTACGGCGAAGAGTGCAGCCATACGCTGCTTGATTTCTTGTGCCATAGCCACTTTCTCTTCAGCGGTATATTCAGCGACTTGTGCAGCCTCTTTCTTGGCGGGTTGCGGGAACATTTTCTTGGTGGCAAGGAATACGCAGAGTGAGATGAGCATTGCTGCTACGGAAGCGATGAACGAATAATGGATACCGGTGTTGAAGACGGTGATATAGTCCTGGCAGAACGCTATGTTGTCCACAAAGTTGTAGCCCGTTTGCATTACATGTGCGAGCGTTTCGTTGAACTTGTCAGTGGCAATGCCGTCGCGGAGGTACTGGTGTGCGAGCGAAGCCATATCCGAGTTATATACCAGATGGTTGCGGTTGAGCCACCACTGGCGGAGCAACGGAGCGACAAAGGGGGCAATCAGTCCGCCGATGTTGATAAATACGTAGAATATCTGGAAGCCTGCATCGCGTTTGTCCTGTGCCTGTTTGAGTGCTTCGGGACCTTCTTTGGCGGCTTCTGCTTCGAGTTCGTCGTACATCTTGCCGACAATGGCTTGCAGGTTGCCTTTGAACAAGCCGTTACCGAAGGCAATCATGAGCAATGCCAGACACGTGAAGATGAGAATAGACCACCATTGTGAGCCTTCATTGAGGTTGTCACTGAAAACGGGTACACTCAGACAGATATACCCCAAAGACATGATAATCAATCCCCATTGAATGGTCTTGTTGTAGTTTTGTGTGCGGTCGGCAATGATACCTCCGACAAGACTGAGGACGTAGATGCCGAAATAGAAGACGGCATAGATGACACCGGCTGTACCGTCAGGCAGACCGAATTTGCTGACAAGGAAGAGCAAGAGTACGGCATTCATGATGTAGTAGCCAAAACGTTCGCCCATATTGGCCAACGCTGCGGGGATAAGCCCCTTGGGATGGGATTGGAACATAAATCTGATGTTTTTGGGTTTGTATTAAGGTTAGTTTGTATGCTTCTCGTTTAGGATGGTGCACCATCCGTATTTGTCTTCCGCCCTGCCGTACTGTATGTCTTGCAGCGACTGGTATAGGCCTGTCAGTACGGGACCCGGAGTCCGACTTATTTCGTACATCCTCCCCTTGTCTGGGTCGATGACGCGGTCGATGGGGCTGATGACGCAGGCCGTGCCGCATGCCGCAGCCTCCTGCATCTCTGCCAGTTCTTCCACGCGGATATGCCTCCGCGTCACCTTGTAACCCTTTTCCCTTGCGAGGGTCATAAGGCTGGCGTTGGTGATAGACGGCAGGATGGCGTTGCTGCGGGGGGTGAGGTACTCTGTTCCGTCGCCGGTCTGCTTGATGCCGATGAAATTGGCGGCCGAGCACTCGTCTATGTATCGGTGGGTCTTGCTGTCAAGGAAAAGACAGTCGTATCCTTGCAGGTGCGCCTCTTCGGTGGCGCGGAACGATGCGGCGTAGTTGCCCCCGACCTTGTACGCTCCCGTTCCGAGAGGGGCGGCACGGTCCACGTGGCGGTTGATGATGAAGGTTGTGCAGTGGAACTTGCCCGGATAGTACGGTCCGATAGGTGACGGGATGATTGCCAGTTCGTAGTCCACGCCCGGTCCGACACCGAGTTGGGGTGTTGTCCCTATCAGTATGGGGCGGAAATACAGGGTTGCCCCTGTCTCGTAGGGGGGGACGAAATCCATATTGGTTTCCAGCGCTAGTCTTAGTGCGCGGCCGAAAAGGTCAATGGGAGGTTCCGCCATCTTGAGCGCATGGGCGGACCGCTGCAACCGTTCCGCGTTGTCTCTCCAGCGGAAGACGCGTATTATGCCGTCAACGCCTCTGAACGCCTTGAGCCCCTCAAAGGCTTCCTGTCCGTATTGCAGGCAGGTGGCGCTCAGATGCAGGCGTATATGTTTGTCGTTGGTGGCGTAGGGTTCTTCCCATTCGCCTGTCAGACAGCCGTTCTCCCAACGGCCGTGGAAAGCGGAGCGGACAATGGCGTTCGTCTCTGTGTAGTGAAATCCCAGTTGTGTCCAGTTGATATCCATAGTTTTCATGCCCCTTCGCGCATCAGTCTGTCAAGGATGCTCGGTTCGTTCTGCCAGTTGTTTTGGTTGCTCTGTTGCCATTGCTCTGTTCTGCGCAATACCAATTTGTTGTGTATCTGCCCGTCAGCCTCAATGCGTCGTTGTATGATGGCTGCTGCCAGTTGTGTCAGACCGTCGTTCAGGTCAATCAGGAAGCGTGTCTGCCGTTCATACCAGGGTCGGATGAGGTCGGCGAAGTAAAGGAAATACGGTGTGTGTTCGTATGCGCTTCGTAGTGCCAGCCAGTGCTGATGTTGCCAGTGCGACCGATAACAAATCTCTATGTCTCTTGTCAGTTGTTTGTGTTCTACTTTTTGTAGCGGGACGGTCAGGCGTATCTCCCGTCCCTGCATATCGTGAATGAGGCATCGGTTGCGGAAGGTCTGCTTCTCGAAACTCTCCATGACCTCAATCTGTATTCCGTCATCTTTCTGCCCTTCTGTCTGCGTGTCCAGCAGCAGGTCGAAATAGGATGCGGGACCCCAATAGGCGGTTGGCAGCGTCATTGTCTTGCGTTCATACCGAGTCTGTTCCAGCGTATATGTCCTTTCAGCCATGCCCGGTCTTTCTCTATGCTCAGCCAGATGAAGACGGGGCGTCCCACGATGTGGTCTTCAGGCACAAAACCCCAGTAGCGCGAGTCGGCACTGTTGTGCCGGTTGTCGCCCATCATCCAGTAGTAATCCATCTGGAAAGTGTAGTCTTCTCCCACGCGCATCGGCTGGTGCTCGTATGCCTGTGCGATACGCTTATAGACAGGGTAGTTGGTATCGGTGATGCGCAGTGTCTCTCCTTTCGCGGGCAGGTAGATGGGACCGTAGTTGTCGCGTGTCCAGGTGTTCTCTCCCAACGGATAGACATCGCCGCCGTCCTTCTCGTTTTCCACCTGCATATTGGTGATGTGCGGGTTCTTGCTCAGTTCGTTGCGCATCGCCTCGGTGAGCGGGAAGCGGTAGAGTGTGGCTGATAGTTTGTGACGGTCGTCCGCGTTGATACCTGTTTTCTCAAGGTAACTGTTGCTCAGCACGTGTCCGTCGGTCTGCACGTAGTAATTGAGTTGCTTGCCTTCGTGGTCAGGCTCCTGCTGCCAGTCCGTGTCGCCTTTCCTTTTGGTATAGACGATGTTGTCCACAATCTTCAGGCTGTCCCCGGGTTCGCCCACGCAGCGCTTGACGTAGTTCTCTCGGCGGTCAACAGGACGATAGACAATCTCGCCGAACAAGTCTTTGCGGTGATGCACCGTCGCACGGCCGTAATAGTGGCAGAGCGTGTAATAGTCAGGGTTCTGCATCTTGAGGCATACCGTATCGCCGGTAGGGAAGTTGAACACCACTATGTCGCCTTTCTTGGGTGTGTCCCATCCTGCCAGACGCTTGTAGTCCCAATGGGGGTTCTCGATGTAGCTCTTTCCGCCGCCGAGCCATCCTGGCAATGTATGCTGCACCAGAGGCATGGAGAGCGGTGTGTTCGGCACGCGCGCGCCGTAACTCATCTTGCTCACCAGCAGATAGTCTCCCACGCGGAGGCTCTTCTCCAGTGACGAGGACGGAATCTGGTAGTTTTGGAAGATATAGACATTGATAAAATAGACAGCCACGAGCGCGAACACAATGGCGTCAATCCACGAGCAGATGGTGTAGAGTGTCGGATTGGCTTTCGGGTTAGGCTGCTCGTCTTTCTCGGCGGGTTTGTAGCGTTTCCACCAGTTCCACGGTATGAACCGTGTGGTGAACATGTCCATAATCACGGGCAGCAGAACCAGCCACCCTAAAGACGCCCAATCGCCCCAGGCTACCCATACCACGAAAACAATGTATATCGCACTCCATATCCCGCCACGGATCCATTGCCCGACGGTCACTTGCCCCAAACGTTCTGATAATGTCATAATTGGTTTGTTGATTCTGTGTTACGGACGAAGATTGAGTACCTCCGTCATTGTATGTGGTCCTTCTTTCCCTTGCAGCCACTCGGCGGCCAATACGGCTCCGAGGGCGAATCCTTCCCGCGACTTGGCTTCGTGCGTGATGGTGATGGTGTCGGCTGCGCTGTCCCACCGGACCGAATGTACACCTGCCACTTCTCCCTCCCGTATGGATTCAATCGCTATATCCTCTCCGATGGCTGCGGCGAGGGTCTTGGCGGTCCCGGATGGCTTGTCCAACTTGTGTATATGGTGAATCTCTGTGATGGAAGGCTGATAGCCATGCCCTTTCATCAGTTCGGCGAGTCGCTTGTTCAGCGCGAAGAACAAGTTCACGCCCACGCTGAAATTGCTCGACCAGATGAAGGGGACACCCGTCTTTTCGCTCTTGCGCCGCATCGCCTCTGTGTCCCAGCCTGTTGTTCCCGACACAACGGGCAGACCCTTGTCCAGCAGGAGGCTGACGTTCTCCTCGGCGGTCTGCGGCGTGGTGAACTCGATGGCGGCATCTGCCTCGGGCAGTTGCGCGACGGACCAGCCCATGTCCCCGCGGAACACGATTTCGTGTCCGCGCTCCTGTGCCACGGTCTCGATGGTCCTACCCATCCTGCCGTATCCTATCAGTGCTATCCGCATGGTTGCCGTTTTTTCTGTATCAGACGCGTCTTTGCTCAGACGCGGCAAAAGTAAGGTTTTTTAAGTCAGTACGCAAAACAGATTTGCATTTTTTAACGGGTGGCCTCTGATTGGATGTTGTGGGTGAAAAACCGATAGACATCTTTCAGTGTTACGGGGCTGTTCTTGTCCTGTGCTGTCGGTGTCTTCATCCTGTCAATCAAGGCCAGATGTTTCTCTGTCGTAACCTCGTCACCGCGTGCCGCCGGTCCGGATTGGGCTTCGCGGGGTGGCAGGGTGTGAATCTTGTGCGCTGTCTCGTCGATGATGGAGAACAGCACCTCGAACGGAATCCCTGCCTCGTCCAGTGCCTCTTTGGCGATGGCATACAGGCAGTTGCTGAAGTTGCCCGCCATGTTGCCGGCGAAATGTATGTACTGCCGTTGTTCATAGTCGGCGGCATATACGGACGGGCTGAAGGAAAGTGCCAGTTCGCGCACGGCACGGGCGGACTGTTCGCTGTCACCCTCTGTGAAGAACGCCACCTTGTTGAGTTCCACCACCCGCGACTTGACGAACGACTGGAGCGGATACAGCACGCCCGTCATCCCGAATGCCCGCAACGGACGGAGCGTTTCGATGGACTGCGTGCATGCGACGTGTACGAACAGGCGGTGCGGCGCGTATGCTGCGGACTTTTCCGTAAGGGCTTGTCCCAGTCGTTCCGCCGTTTCCGACAGCGCACTGTCCCTCACGGCAAGGATATACAAATCCGCGTCCGGCAGCACATCAGCCAGCCGGTCGGTCGCGGCGGTCTGTCCGCCGTTGTCGAGCCGGTCTGCCAGTTGCTGTGCGGAGGCGTGTGTGCGGCTCCATATCTGTGCTATTGTATGCCCGTTCTGCAGCAGGGCGGCGGAAAGGGATACGGCTATGTTGCCTGCGCCGATTAGGACTGTCCTCATACGCCTTGGTTGGTCGTTGTGTTGGTGTCTGTCACGTTTATCTTCGAGATGGTGATGGTGCGCCGGTCGGGATTGTCCAGCAGGCGGCGTGTTATCTCGTCTTCGAGGTATGTCTGCACGGCGCGCCGGATGGGGCGTGCGCCGTATTTCGGGTCGTAGGCTTTCTCCAGCAGTTGTGCTTTGGCTTCCGGCGATACAACCAGCCGGTGGCGCTGTTCTTTCATCCGTGCGGCCAGTTTGTCAATCTCTATGTCAAGGATGTCCGACAGTGTTTCGCGCGTGAGGGGGCGGAAGGATATGATGTCGTCCATGCGGTTGACGAACTCGGGCGGGAAAGTCTTTCTCAGGGCTTTCAGCAGGGTGGACTGCGCCGTGTCTTCGGTCAGTTCGCCTGCGCTGAAGCCCACGCCCGCGCCGAACTCCTGCAACTGGCGGGTGCCGATGTTCGATGTCAGGATGATAATCGTGTTGCGGAACGATGTCTCGCGTCCCTGCCTGTCTGTCAGACGCCCTTCGTCCAGCACTTGCAGCAGGACGTTGAATATGTCCGGATGGGCTTTCTCTATCTCGTCTAATAGCACTACCGAATAGGGGTGACGGCGCACGGCTTCGGTCAGTTTGCCGCCTTGGTCGTAGGCCACGTATCCCGGAGGCGCGCCCACCAGCAGCGAGGCGGTGTGTTTCTCCGTGTATTCCGACATGTCGAGGCGTATCATCGCGTCTTTTGAGCCGAACAGTTGTTCCGCGAGGCACTGTGCCAGATACGTCTTGCCCACGCCCGTCGGGCCGAGGAAGAAGAACGTGCCTATCGGGCGTTTGGGGTCGCGCAGTCCGAGGCGCGAGCGCTGGATGGCCTGCACTACGGTCTTGACGGCTTTGTCTTGTCCTTTCACGCGGGCGCAGAGGGCGTCGGCGAGTGTGCGCAGTTGTTGGAACTCGTTGGCTGCGACGCGGGTGGCGGGTACGCCTGCCATCAGGCTTATCACTTCGGCTATGTCCTCTTCGGTCACTTCGGCGTCTTTGGCGGCCAGTGCGTGTTTGCGTGCGCCGGCCTCGTCCATTGCGTCGATGGCCTTGTCCGGCATCGAGCGGTCGGTCAGGTAGCGCATCGACAGTTGCACGCAGGCTTTGAGTGCGCCGTCCGTGTACCGTACGCTGTGGAATGCCCCGTAGGGCTCGCTCAGGCGGCGGAGGATGGCCAGTGTCTCGTCCGATGACGGAGCGTCAACGGTCAGTTTCTGGAAGCGGCGTTCCAGCGCGCCGTCTTTCTCTATCGAGCGGCGGTATTCGTCCACGGTTGTTGCGCCGATGCACTGCACTTCGCCGCGCGCGAGTGCGGGCTTGAGTATGTTGGCGGCATCCAGCGACCCTTGTGCGTTCCCTGCGCCGATGATGGTATGTATCTCGTCGATGAACAGCAGTATCTCCTTGTGTCCGCGCAGTTCGTTCAGTATGTTCTGCATCCGTTGCTCGAACTGTCCGCGGTAGGTCGTGCCGGCTACGATGGAGGCCAGTTGCAGCGACAGGATGCGCTTGCCTTCCATCGACGGGATGCGCCCGGACGCTATCATCAGGGCGAGTTGTTCCACGATGGCGGACTTGCCCACGCCCGGCTCGCCGATTAGCACGGGATTGTTCTTCTTGCGGCGCGACAGGATTTGCACGAGGCGCGCTATCTCTTTCTCGCGTCCCACCACGGGGTCCAGCAGCCCTTCCGCCGCTTCTTTGGTCAGGTCGCGGCTGTATTTGTCCAGTGCGGGTGTGTCGCCTTCTTTCTCTTTCTTCCTCTTCGGAGTGGCGCCGCCGCCCATCAGTTGCGAGAAGAAGTCGTCTTCTGTGTCATAGATGTCGCCTGCGTCTTGGGGTGTTTTCTGCGGTTTGGGCATCTGTTTCTCGATGCTCTCGTAGGTCACGTTGTATGAGTCTTTCAGCAGTGTCGCGGGGTAGTTGATGCGCTCGCGCAGTATGGAGAGCAGCAGGTGTTCCGACCCTATCTGTTTGGCGTCGTAGTCGTTGGCCTCGATGGTGCAGATGCGCAGGATGCGTTGTGTCGCGCGCGAGAACGGGATGTTCTGTCCTGCCTGCGAGGGCGACACGAACAGATGGTTGTCAATGCTGTGCTTTAGGTCGCTGGAGGTCACCCCTGCCTGCAACAGCAGTTGTGCCGCCTTGCAGTCTTCCACCCGCAGTATCGCCAGCATCAGGTGGTCGGGCATTACTTGTGCTGTGCCCAGCCGTTCTGCCTCCTCGCGCGCATAGCGGATAATCGTGTTCAGATGTTCTGTATAGTCCATAGTGTGTGTTTTATGTGTCTAATTGTAGAAATGGAATGCCAGGCCTGCCCGGAACACATCCGGATTGGTCGGGTAGTATGGCATCGAATAGTATTTCCTGTTCATGAAACTGGCATTGAAGTGTTGGTATTGGGCGAAGAACCGCAGGTGAATCAGTTTGACGTAGAAGCTCGCATAGACGTTCATCCTCGGGTAGTTGCCTGCCTGTATTTCGTTCTGCACCGCGAACTGTCCCAGTGCCGCGTTCAGGTACGGGGCGTAGTAGGCTGTGCAGTAGCTCAGGTCCACGCCTATCTGTGCGTCCATGGCGCGGCGGAACCAGCTGCCGTGGTAGTACAGGTTGTGGTAGAGTGTGATGGCGGGCAGCGGCACGAGGGCGGACGACGAGTACTGCCACACGATGCGGTTGTCCAGGTTGACCCACGGCGTGGTGATGTTGGCGGTTATGTCGGCGGCGAGTATGCTGATGGCGTGCTCGGCCTGCTTCGGTCCTTCCAGTCCCTCGAAGTATATCAGGTTCTGTACGGTCTCGTACGACACGTTCAGCCTCGGCACGAACCACTGCGTGGGGTAGGCGGCTTCGCCGCTTACGCGGTATCGGTACAGTTTGCGGAAGTCGTTGTCCCATTGGTAGTGGTGGCTGTGGTAGTGTTGCAGGAAGTAGTCCGGTGTCTCGTTCCGGACAAAGGCGTTGGCGTCCACGGTCAGGCTGTCCTGTCCCAGTTTGAAGCCCAGTCCTACTTTGCCGTTCACGGCGAACTCGCCCAGTTTGCGTCCCAGCACGCACACTTCACCGTCGGCTTGGTAGCGTATCCATTTGCCGGTTTTCTTGTGGATGGCGCCGCCCACGAACACGTTGTTCGACCATTTCTCGCGCGGTGCGGTGTTCGTGTGCCGTTGGGCCTCGTCGCGTGCCCAGGCTGTGATGCCGAAGCGCAGATGACGGTTGAAGGCTTCCTCGAAGGTCACTGCCAGCGTGTTGTTGATGGTCAGTGCTGCGGCTGTGTCCGAGGCTATGGTGTCGTTGTGGTAGCGGTTTGCGTAGAAGGTCTGTGTCGTGTCGTGTTCCACGTATCGTTTGGTGCCGTCGCTTGTCTCGAATACGTGCCGGAATGTCAGCACCGGCACTTCGGTTGAGTCGGCCGTCAGCGTCGTCAGGCTGTAGTGGTGGTTCAGGTAGCCGGACAGGTGACGGTAGCCCGACATGCCTGCCATGTTCACCGGCATGTCGTCTGTGGTCATGTTCTTGTTCTGCAGGTCCGACGGGTTGAGCAGGCCCCCGTTCTCGAAGTTCGACAGTTGGTTGAACACGAACGCCCCGTACAGCGAGTAGTGTTGTCCGTCGTACGAGCCGTTCACCGACCCGTTGAACGACTTGCCCGCCTGGCTCTTGTAGTGTCCGGCGTCGTCGAGGTAGTTGAGCACGGTCCCGAGGTTGGTACGGCGGTTCAGGTTGCCCGTGAAGTCGAAGTGCAGGTCATGTTCCTCGTGGTAGGTCTTGAATCCGCGCTTGTACGATATGTTCGAGTACGGGGTGGTGGTGTTGCTGAAGCGCACGTCCCTGTATGTCGGCGTGTACGCGTCATACGGGGTGCCGAACAGGAAGTCCGTCTTCGGTGTCCGTTGGAAGTAGATGGCGGACTGCAGGGGCGACACGAGGCTGCCGTTCGAGTGGTTCAGTATCGAGTGGTCGTACTGTGCGTTGCGCATCGGGAAGTTGAGGAACGACGAGTCCACCTGCTGCGTGTCGGGCAGTTGCACCGCGTCGGTGAACGACCACGAGCGCACCACGGTCTTGGGCAGTTTCAGCTTCGCCGGTAGCGACAGCGGCACGAGCAGCAGCACGGGCAGCAGCCATCTTGTCTTTCCTCCTCCGGCCATCAGCCGTTGCCCTCCTTCCGCCTTGCGTTCCGTTTGCGCTTCAGTTCTGCTATCTCCTGTTCTTGGTTGTAGATGGTTTTCAGCAGGCTGTTCAGCTCCTCGTTCTCTATCGAAGTGGGGTATTGTTCGTCCACGCGCTGCAGGAAGTCCGACAGGATGTTCGTGTAGTTGATGAACGCGTCGTAGGGCGACTCGTAGCCGTTCGTGTTACCCGAGCCGTAGTTCATGTCGCTCAGGTAGGTCACGTCTTGCAGCAGCAGCCAGTCCCTGTGGAGCGATACGTCGGTGCACATGCGCACGCGCTCGGCGACGCTGTACAGTTGGCGCAGTGCTTCTTGTTGCAGGTCGTTGCCCGTGAATTCGCTCAGGTCTTTCGCCTCGCCTGCCCATGTCAGGGGGTAGGGCGACGACACCATCTGCACGGGGTGCAGTTTCTTCGCGGCTTCCGAAGGGGTCATGAAGCCCACGTTCTGCTCTATCGCGTAGTAGGGGACGGCTTTCAGGAACTCGAAGATGCCTGTCTCGGCGGCTTGGCGGAGGCCGAACGTCTCTGCGCCCATCCAGATGTTCACGGTCTCTTCCTCGGCGGGCAGTTCGGTGATGTGGCGCACGAACCGCTGGGCGTCCATCGGATAGTCCGGATGGCTCGGGTCAGAGAAGTGGAACGACAGCGCGTCCGACAGACCCGTATGCCGCAGAAGCACAACCTGCTTCCCTTTCACGGGCGACTGGTACAGGTAGTTCGGCGACTGCCACGACAGGATGTGACGTGCCCCTTCCGTCATCAGGGTCTTGTAGCCTGCGGCGTACAGTTGTTCCGCCAGTTCGTCCGAGTACAGCAGTTCGGCGTTCCACACGCTCCCGCTCGTCACGCCGAACAGGTCTTTCACTTTCTCCGACTGGCGGCGCAGTTGGTCTTGCAGTTCTGTCGGATTGTACTCGCCCGCGAGCGAGTAGCTGTAGGGCGTGACCACCATCTCCACGCACCGCGTGTCAACCAGTTGCTTCAGACGGTCTATCATCTCCGGAGCGTACTGCTCCAGCAGTTCGAGGGTTGTGCCGGGGATGGCGATGCCGCAGTGGAAACGGTTCTTGCTCAGGCGTATCATCTCAAGCAGGGTGCCGCTCAAGGGCATGTACGAACGCTCCACCACGTGGCGGACTGCATCTTCCGAGGCCATGTCGTCGTAGTAGTAGTGGTCTTGGCCGATGTCAAAGAAACGGTAGCGACGCAAACGGTAGGGGATATGCATCAAAAATCCGAAACAGATATTCTTCATAATCGCGAGTTGGTTTTTAACACGCGCAAAAATACACCCTTTGTTTGACATACGCAAAACATCTTGCCTTATTATTCCGCCTTTCCTCATTTCTGTCTCTGTTCTCCCCGTTTCTGTCCTCATAATCTGTCCTCATTTCTGTCCCGGCTCTCCCTATTTCTCTCCCCATTTCTGTTCCGGCTCTCGCCTCGGTTCTCCTCTGTTGTCTCAGCCTGCCTCAGCCTGTCTCAGCCTGTCTCAGCCTGTCTCAGTCTGTCCTCTGTTCTCCTCGGCCGTTTCCTTTTTCGCCCGATGGATTGGTGCCGGAATTTACTGGGATGTAGTATGTTGTTAGTAGGTGATTAGTATGTGATTCCCGAAGACGTGCGGAACAGTTGCCTACCTTTCCCGCACGAAAACAACAAATTTGCAATTTGAAATTTGCAATCATAAATATAATCCCCTACCTTTGCCGCCAATTCCGGTTTCCCGAAATCCCGACACGACGGAATACCGAAAGCACGATATACCGGAATACCGTAAACCAACAACAACCCCTCTAACCAACAAATTTGCAATTTGCAATTTGCAATCATAAATCACCAATATGAAATAACCAACATGAAATCAAAAATCTTCCTCTTGCTGCTGTGTGCGGCTATGACGGGCAACCTCTTGGCTATCCCCGGAGCGCTGACAGGCAAGTTCTCAACCAACAAAAATGGCACCGAGAAAGTGGCGGAAGGTGAGACTGCCGAAGGTTGGAAACCCGAACCCGAACGCGAAGGTTATGACTTCACAGGCTGGAGCAAACCCCTGACGAACATCACCTCCGACCTCAGCGTCCAGGCGCAGTACGAGAAGAAGGAGCCTACGGCGTTGGACGCTGCCGAAGGCACGGACAGCCGCGCTGCCCGCAAACTCCTCCGCAACGGAATCCTCCTCATCGAGCGCAACGGAACAACCTACACCGTACAGGGAAAGGAACAGAGATGATAATCTCACGCTAAACAAACTCAACAATCACTATATGTTTATTATTGGTATTGCGGGCGGCACCGGCTCGGGCAAGACAACGGTGGTCAGAAAACTCATTGAGCGCCTTCCCAAAGGGGAGGTGACGGTCATTCCCTTGGACTCGTACTACAAGGACTCAAGCGGTATCCCCGCGGAGGAAAGGCAGAAAATCAACTTCGACCACCCGGACGCCTTCGAGTGGAAACTCCTCATACACCACATGCAGGAACTGAAGAACGGAAGGGCGGTGGAGCAGCCCCTCTACGACTATGTCACCTCCTCGCGACTCAAGGAGACCATACATGTTGAACCCAGCGGCATTATCATCCTTGAGGGTATCATGGTGCTTCACCATTTCAAACTGCGCGAGCAGATGGACCTGAAGGTCTTTGTGGACGCCGACGCGGACGACCGCCTCATTCGTGTCATCAGCCGCGACATAGCCGAGCGCGGTCGGACGACCGAGATGGTGATTGAGCGCTATCAGAAGGTCCTCAAACCCATGCACGAGCAGTTCATCGAGCCGTGCAAACGGTTCGCCGACGTCATTATCCCGCAGGGAGGACACAACAACGCTGCCATCAACATGATGGCTAAATTCATCAAGCAGCAGATTCGTGAACGGGAATAAGCCTTCTTTCTGTACCCTCTTTCTCACCTACCTCAAGATAGGTGCCTTCACCATCGGCGGCGGATACGCCATGCTGGCGCTCGTTCAGCGCGAAGTGGTGGACAGGCATCACTGGCTCGACGAGAAAGAGTTCCTCAATATGATGGCGCTCGCGCAAGCGGCTCCCGGACTCCTTGCCGTCAACAGTGCCATTTTTCTCGGGCACCGCTTGGCGGGATGGAAGGGGGTGGCGGCTTGCGTTACGGGCGCCGTGTTGCCTTCTTTCGTGGTCATTCTGCTCATTGCGGTCTGCTTCTCGCAGTTCAAGACCCTTCCCGCGGTCGAGGCGGTCTTCAGGTTCGTCAGGCCCGCTGTGGTGGCGCTCATTGCCGCTACCGTGGTGAGGCTGGCAAGGCATATTTGGTGATTATGGTTTATTTGCAGCTCTTTCTTTCGTTTCTCAAGGCGGGGTTCCTCGGCTTCGGAGGGGGGATGGCAATCATCTCGCTTGTTCAGGAGGACGTGTTGGGTCACGGATGGGCTACCGAGCAGGAGTTTGTCGATATGGTGGCGGTCAGTCAGGTTACGCCCGGACCTATCGGGATGAACTGCGCCACCTACGTGGGCTATACCGTGGGAGGCTTTTGGGGCAGTGTCCTCGCTTCGGCGGGCATTTTGTTGCCGTCACTGCTCATTATGCTTGTCATCTGCCGCCTGTACGACCGTATCAGTCACCGCTGGCAGGACAATCCCGCTTTCGTCTGGTCGATGCGCGTGGTACGTACGCTCGTGGTGCTGCTCATTGCCCATGCCGCTGTCACGCTGATGACCCCTGCTTCCTTCCCAGACGGGGAGAGTTGGGTCATCTTCGCCTTGGTCTTTGTCTGCAGTGTGCTTCCCGTCTTCGTGCCTTCGGCGCCGGGCACTGCACGCCGCCGCGTGCTGGATGTAGTCAGCCATCCCATTTACCTTATCCTCTTCTTCGGTGCCCTCGGCCTGCTTGGCTATCTCTTCTGATATCCTCTTGTAACGCTCCCTTCGGATACGCCTGTATACAAAAGTGCTAATTTTGCGCAGTTTTATAAAAAAAATTGCTTAAATCATTATTTTTTAGTAATTTTGCACGCCGTAATGCGATTACGTGAAGGAAACACATAAAGAATGAGAACAAAAATGAAAGACAGGAGAAAAAATATATTTGACGTTGTAGAGACGGACAGCAATGACTAACTAAATAAAACAATATTTATATGAAAAAGTTATTCTCTTTATTGGCTGCGTTATGGATGGCGGCAGCGATGAGTCCGGTATTTGCGGAAGGTGTTATTATTCAAAAAACAGTGGAAGAATGCTGCCTTGCCCCCGACCAATCACAGAGGTTTCTCTATAGTGACGATGATATCCAGATCAGAGCCAACGCCTTCGGCGACAACGGTTTGTTCGACGGCACCTCGGCATGGCAGGTTTTTGAGAAAGACCAGGGTAAAATTTACATTGATACAAATAAAGATGATCGGTATCTATGGGCGATGACGCTCACGTTCACGTCCACCAATGACGCGGTGTTGATGTGCGGAAATGACACGGTTAAGAGCGGAGTGGCATTCTATACGACCGATTTCTACGGTGTCAGGCTGTATGTCCGCGGCAAGGGAAACAACGGACGTATAAACCTCACGGCGTTCAGTGTTCTCTATGACAATGAGACCGCCCGCTTGGATTGGTGCGGCGTGCCTTCGGAAGACGGCCACACGCTCAACGTGAGTTGGGGCATGCATGACGGAACCGTACCCGGCCTCGTCACCTACAGCCAATGGAAGACCGACGAGTACGTTGATTGGCGTAATCAGTTCAAAGTGATCAAGATCCTGCCGAACAAAGCGATACCTACCACTACGGACAAATTGTTCTACGAGTTCAGATTTGTAAAAACGATCGAAGGAATGGAGAATCTGAACACCTCCGAGTGTATTAACATGCAAGCCATGTTCTATAATTGCCAAAGTCTGGAAACGCTCGACCTGAGCCATTTCAACACCGAAAAAGCATGCTACATGTCATCCATGTTTGCCTACTGCACCAGCCTTAAGGAACTGGATTTACGGACTTTTAACACACAGTACGTAGATAATATGGAAGATATGTTCGTAGGTTGTGACAAGTTAAGTAACATCTTGTTCGGACCGGAATTCGTGACGTATAAGGTGAACCGAATGAGTTATATGTTTTGCGGATGTAAATCCCTCGAGGAACTATCCTTGACACAATTCAACACCGGGAATGTAAAGTATATGGACCGCATGTTCAAGGATTGTACCAATCTCCGGACGTTGGATATAAGCAACTTCTCCATTTATTCGCTCGTATCAACGAAAGAGATGTTCTCTGGATGCTTCAAGTTGCGTAATATCGTCTTTACGGGCGATATGTCCGTTCAGGACAATATCACCAGTTCGGAGGATATGTTCGACGGCTGTGGGAGTCTGGTGGGCGAGAAGGGTACGTGGACCAATTCTAATCCCCGTGACAAGTCCTATGCGCGTCTGGACATGGGACCGGATAGCGACCAGCCGGGTTTTTTCTGCTCCACGCCGCTGGAACTGTATGGCGTGTTCAGCAATGACGGCAAGAAACTGACCCTACGTTATGACCGTCGAATGGAGTCCTATAACGCCGTGCTTGATTGGCGCACGGACGAGTATGCCGAGCAGCGTGCCGCCGTGAAGACGGTTCACTTAGACCCGTCCATGGACAATGCCTCTCCAGACAATATCTGCCGATGGTTCCAGGGATTCACCAACTTGCAGACTTTCAACCATATCGAATACTTGTTTACCGGCTTTGCCGACTCCGCCAACTATATGTTCGATGGCTGTGAGAGCCTGCAAGTACTGGATCTGAGTTACTTCGATCACACTTATTTGGAAAGCATAGAGGGTATGTTCCGTAACTGCAAGAATCTGAAAACGATATACTCCAACAATGCTTGGACCACTGCCCGGTGGTTAACCAATTCGGACAATATGTTCGAAGGCTGTACCAGCCTTACGGGCGAATTCGGCACTACTTACAGCGAATCCAATCCCAAGGATGTCACCTATGCCCATCCGGATGATGTATATGAGAGTAATAAAGGTTACTTTACGCCCCGACTGCAAGAACTGTATGGCTCTTTTGCTGAATATGAGCACGATATGTACCGTTGTACCCTCTATTATGATAATCACAAATATATCAAGACCGGCTACACCCCGAACGAATGGACATCAGACGATTTCATCCCCATCCGAACCAAAGTGAAAAAAGTGATTTTCGACGAGACCGTGCAGGAAGCCCGACCTACCAGCACGACTTTATGGTTCTACCAATGGTCCGAACTGCGGGAAATAGAGCACCTCGACTATCTCAACACGTCCGAGGTGACCAGCATGTACGCCATGTTCGCTAATTGCGAGAAATTGACGTCTTTGGATATACGTCATTTCGATGTGTCCAAAGTGACCGATATGTGGTATATGTTCTATAACTGTTACAGTCTGGACTATATCCTGTGCGCGGATAACTGGAGTTCCATTCTGAGTGCCAAAAACGCCGGTGAGATGTTCACTAATTGCTATTATCTGCAAGGCCAAGCGGGTACGCACTATATAGAAGGTCATAACGATAACGACATCACTTTTGCGCTGCCTGACGGAGGCGAGAACTATCCGGGCTATTTCTCCGCAGAAGTACCGGAACTCCTATACGGCGTATTGAGCGATGACGGGGAAACACTGGTGCTCCGCTATGACAACCGGTTCACGGACAACAATGGGATGCCGTTGGGTGAATTGTTCCTTTCCGGTGCGAACAAAACAGTGAAGAAAGCCGTCTTCGACGAGTCCATGAAGGACAAGCGCCCGCGCAGTACACGGAATCTGTTCAACGGGTTCTATCTCATGGAAACGATAGAGCACCTCGACCATCTCAACACGTCCGAAGCCATCGACATGACCTATATGTTTGCCGGTTGCAGATCCCTTCCGTCCCTGGATGTTTCGCATTTCGACATTAGCAAAGTGACCTCCGTATATAGCATGTTCTCGAGTTGTAGTGAACTGACTGCCATCTACTGCGACAAGGACTGGAGCAGCCTCGCTGATGCAGACATTGATGACCGCTATATGTTCTATGAATGCCCCCGACTCGTCGGCGGCGAAGGAACGGCCTTCGATGACGCACATATCAACATTTCCTACGCCCGTCCGGACGAAGGCGTGAGCGCACCCGGTTACTTCACCCTCAGCGACAAGCCGACCGGCGTCAGCGGTGTGCAAGAGGACAAGCCGCAATGCACGAAGGTGCTGCGCAACGGCATCCTCTACATCCTGCGCGACGGAAAGACCTACAACGCACAAGGCGCAACAGTGAAATAAGGACGTTAATCCTCTCCAGACAAGGGCGTGCCGGCAGCGGTACGCCTTTGTTTTTATTCTATGATAGCATAGCGTTCTATGTTCTCTATATACTCTGGGATAGCGCGGCTCTCGGATGCGCCTGTCGTTTTTTTTGTAATAATTTTATGTTTTTCTTTTTGCAGTTAGGAAAATATCCGTACCATTTCGCGCAATTTAGAGGGAAAAATAAATGCCGA
>JAGCWE010000126.1 GCA_017962005.1 Paludibacteraceae bacterium
CCCTCGTGGGATGCCTTTATTACTTTCTTTGTCAATTCTTGGCAAATCGTATTCGTCCTATTGCGCTTTATGTTTCCGCCTTGTTCCAGTCGGAAGGACGTATTCTTTGCTGTGAGCAGTAGTGCCTATGGGTGGCTTTAGCAATTTCATATAAATAAGAAGCAACGTCACTGACAGTCTACTGCGAGCATTTCAAGAGTTAATCCTTGCAAGCGAGTATTGCTGCTTACAGATGTACCTTAATATATATATACTGCAAACTATATAGAATGCATGAACAAACACTATTTACATGGACGATATCTTGTGCTTTCGCCTGTGTATGGGTCTATAAAATCAACGTATGTACATTTTTGAGCTCCATTTGAAATACCCGCTTTCATACGCAAGACATCGCGGCCAACAACCATTCGTATAGCACTTTCATCAGTGATGATAGTGTATTCACCAGACCACTTTAGCTGACTGCCGTTATAAAGTTCATAAGTGCCATTTGTGTAGAAAATAATTCTTTCATTCCCATTACACAAAAACTGTTTAGAACGAAACGAGATAGCATTTGCTGAGATAGTTAGACCCACAATAGCCATCAAAATTAACAGTATACGTTTCATTTTTTCTTTTGCTCACTTATATCCCATCGAGCATCGGTTTTAATAAAGATATGTTTGTCCTGCTCTTACGGCTTCGCAGGTCTTGCCCCGTTTGAGGAGTGCGGCTCTCTATATACTGCCGCTTGCAATCTATCTTATAGGAGCAAAAAGAAATATGAGCGTTCCCTATCCCTCTGAGGCTGTAGGAAATGCCCATGTGTCGATAAGTCACGCCCATATGTACTATGGACGTTTGCTGACTTATTCTTTGACACACTTATGAAACTTCCTACATTCCAGAGGTCAAATAAATCGCAAACGCGAATACTAATATGTCCGCAACGAGTTTTACCTCATTGCGACCGCAAAAGTACGGCAAAGTGTACAATCATACAAGGATTTTGTAAATTATTTCATATCCTTCAGCTCGCGGTATATGCTCGCAGCATTCTCTGCTGTGTTTCTATGTTCGTTGCTGGTGAATATCATTCGCCATATCAGATAGTATCAGCCAATCTCGTCTGTTGGACAAACAAAAAAGAACCTGTCTGACAATGCATATTTGTCAGACAGGTTCTTTGGCAGTAAAACAAGGTGTCGGTTCTCGCCGGCACCTGTTGCCGTTTACTGGAAGTTGGAACGGTTGTCCTCTATTTCGCTGTTCTGCTCAAGCAGATTGATAATCTGGTAGGGCAGCATATAGGCGCGGCGCTGGTTGAGTTGGGCTATCTCGGTGTCGGCGTTCATTTCGCCTTCTGCCTTTGTTCTGCTGGTGGTCATCAGCACGATGGCGCCCTGATTGCCTTCGATTACGTCACTCAATGTGTTCTCGGCAATAGAAATAGCCGTACCCATAGCCTTGTATTCAGGACCCATATTGCCGAACTGGTAGCCGCTCAGCGTAACGCCGTTGGCTGTCTGTACGGTGGTGTTCCATTTCGAAGCGATATCCTGCAGGGTGGTCAATCCTTCCGCCTGCTTGGCAAGATACTCGGCTTTCTTCGTGTTGGTTGCTTTTCTGCGCAGTTCGGCTTCCACGTCAGCCAGCGGACGGTATTCGTCCTCATCGATGGATGTAAGCAGAGCCACTACGAACTTGTCACCGCACTCGAACACGTCGCTGATTGCGCCTTCTTCCTTGGCCTCAAACGCCCAGCGGACTATCTGACGGCTTTGTTTCAGGTCGCTAACTTTGTCAGCGTTCTTGTCAAGGTTGTAAGCGGGATAGAGCGTCATACCCATTTCGGCCACCGTGCCGCGGAAGATTTCCTCGGTGCGGTTGTTTACGATGAACTGCTTGGCCTCGTTGTAGCGTGCGGAGATGGTTTTGCTGGAGGGGGTTACCTCGCGCTGGAGGATAGCCAGTTTTACGCGCGGGGAAGCTGCAGCCACATCCATGATCTCAAAGGTCTGCTCGCCAAGGCCGGCGGCTATTGTGAACCGCTCGCCCTTCTTGCCCGTGAACGCCTTGTCAGCCATGTCGCGGTTGAGTTGGTCTTCGGTGAACCAGCCCAGCTCGGTGTCTTCCTGGCCTTCTTCTGCGGCAATCACTTTGAGTTGTACCGAGTCGGGACGCGAGTAGCCGCAGTCCATGATACGGGCCATACTGTAGGTGTTGTCCGTGAAGGAGATGCCCGAATAGGCGTCCTTCTTCGCGTCCTTGCCGAAGGCGAACTCCTTGTACTGCTCAGGTACTGTTTCCTCTGAGTAGTTGCGTCCGTCGTACATCAGGTCGGAATTGGTGTTGACTACCAGAGCGATGTCCTCGGTCGTGCGGAACTCCTCTTCCAGACTCTGCATCAGGTCGTTGGCGGCTTGGAAATCCTGCTCGGAGGGTTGGAGGTCAAAGGTAATGTACTCCAGCGAGCGGGAAGGATTCTGCTTGTAGCGTTCCTTCTGGTCATTATAGAGGTTCTTGATGTCGCGCTGCGAGACAGTGACGAGCGAGTCCGACACGGCGGAATAGGGCTTCATCACGTACTGCACTTCGGCACTGACTTTCTGACCTTCGAAAGCATACTTGGCGTCAAGCTTGTTAGCGGTAAGCAGGTGCTTGGCGAGGTCGGTGTACTTTTCTTGCAGTTGAGTCAGGCGGACGGCGTTCTCCCAGTACATCCAGTAGGTACGGGCCTGCTGCATGTTGGCGTTCTGCGCGTCATCGTCCGAATCCTGCTCTATCTGGTGCAGGAAATTGACCAGCAGGTCGCGGCTGAACTGTCCGTTCTCGTCGAAGAATGCGCGGCGGGACGAAATCAGTTGGTGAGGATGCTCGCCGATGCACAGTTCGCTCAGTTCGTCTGCTGTCACGGTCATACCTATTTTATCGGCTTGCGCACGCAAGGTATGGTCCATCAGCATCATCTGCCATACTTGGTTACGGATCTGGGTGGTTGTTTCTTCGTCAAAGTTGGAGCGGCCTGACTCAATCTTATACACTTCGGTAAGTTGGTCTTTCGCTGCCTCATATTCGGTGTAATGAATTTTCTGACCGGCAATCACGCCCACGTTCTCGCGACCGCGATGGAAGAAACTGCTGCCTGAATTGAGAAAATCACCCAAGATAAATGCTAACATGGCCAATCCCACTATTACGAGCAGGAGTACGCCATGGTTACGGATTTTTTGTAAAGTTGCCATATTGTTTGATGTTTGTTATTTTTGAACGGATTGTCTGACGTAATGAGGCATCTCGGACGGTATTTCCATTGAGAACTCGATGAGTCCGGCAAACTGTCCGTGGTCGTACCACGGGGTTTGGTATATCAGTTTCTTGACACCGTTTTTCTCAATGGTATATACATTCTTTTTCTGCTCGTCATACAGCCCGCGCAGTATTTGTGCCGCGCGGGGCGGATGGCAGTCGAAGAGGTTGTGTCCTGTGATTTTCTGCCCGTGGCTGTTCACATCAGCCGACCGTTGGTTCATATCAAGGATATTCCCTTCACGGTCGCTGATGGTGATGGCGATAGGCAGTTCCTCAAAATACGTCTCCATTAGTCTTCGTCTTTCTGGCTTTCCGCGTATGCCTTTACGAGCTTGTCCTGTACGTCTGCGGGAACAAGTTCGTAGCTCTTGAAGTGCATCGTGAACGTGGCACGTCCGCCTGTCAGACTGGACAGCGTGGTCGAGTACGACGACATCTCTGCCAGAGGAACGAGGGCTTTGAGGCGTTGGAAGTTCTTCTCGGCTTCCATACCCAGTACCATACCGCGACGGCCGTTGATGTCGGACATTACGTCACCCATCAGGTCTCCGGGAACGAGTACTTCCACTTCATAGATAGGCTCCAGCACCTTCGGAGCGGCGTTACGGAACGCCTCGGCGAAGGCGTTACGGCCTGCAAGGCGGAAGGATATTTCGTTACTGTCAACGGGGTGCATCTTTCCGTCATAGACGATGACGCGTACGTCACGGGCATACGAACCGGTCAGAGGTCCCTGCTCGATACGGTCCATCAGACCTTTCAGGATGGCGGGGATGAAGCGTGCGTCAATGGCACCGCCCACGATGGAGTTGATCAGTACCAGTTTGCCGCCCCACTCCAGAGGAATCTCTTGGGTGTCCTTGACACTGATGCGGTATTCTTGGTTGCCGAACTTGTAGATTTCCTTGACAGGTTCGCCTTCTACGTAAGGCTCTACAATCAGGTGAACCTCACCGAACTGACCCGAACCGCCGGATTGTTTCTTGTGACGGTAATCAGCACGTGCGGCCTTGGTGATGGTCTCGCGATAAGGAATCTTCGGCTCGTCATAGGCAATCATCATCTTGTCGTTGTTCTCCAGACGCCATTTGAGCGTGCGCAGGTGGAACTCGCCCTGACCGCTGACGATGGTCTGCTTCAGTTCCTTCGACTGTTCGATAATCCAAGTCGGGTCTTCCTCATGCATGCGTGTCAGCAGCGCGCTCAGTTTCTCTGCGTCGGCCTCGTTCAGAGGACGGATGGCGCGGCGGTACTTGGGTTCGGGATAAGCGATAGGTGCGTATGTCAGATCGCAGTCTTTGGCATTGAGTATGTTGCCCGTACGTGTGTCTTTCAGTTTGACGGTGGCGGCAATGTCGCCGGCGGCCACTTCGTCCACGGCGGTACGGATGGAACCGTCCACGGCATAGAGTTGTGAGATACGCTCCTTCGAGCCGCGGTCCATGTTCTGCAAGTCGTCAGCGCCTTTCACGGTACCCTGCATTACCTTGAAGTAGTTCACCTCGCCGATATGAGGCTCAACGGAGGTCTTGAAGATGAACAGCGAAGCGGGTTTCGTTGCATCGGGAGCGACCTCCTTGCCGTCCGTGGTGACGGGCTTGGGAGCGTCCGCTACGGCGGGAGCCATGTCGCTGAGGAACTCCATCAGACGGCGGGCGCCCATGTCCTTTGTGCCGCATGCGCAGAGGACGGGATAAACATCAGCGGAGGCGAACACGCTCTTCAGACCGCGTATGGTTTCTTCCTCGGTCAGCGTGCCTTCCTCGAAGAACTTCTCCATCAGTTGCTCGTCTGCCTCGGCAGCCATTTCATGGAGTTGTCCCAGGAGCTCTTCCACTTTGCCTTGTTCGCTGGCGGGTATGTCCTGCAAATCGGGCGCGCCGCCTTCGGCTTTCCACACGAGCATCTTGCCCTTGAGCACGTCAATGACGCTGTTGAAGCCGGGACCGGTCTGCACGGGGTACTGTACCAGCACCACCTTGTTGCCGAAGTTCTCTTTGAGTTGCTCGAAGGCGCGGTCGAAATTGGCGTTGTCGTGGTCGCATTTGTTCACCACGAACACAACGGGTTTCTTGGCGTTCTCGGCAAGGCGGAAGTTGTTCTGCGTGCCTACTTCCACACCTCCGTTGGCGGTAAGTGTTACAACGGCTGTGTCCACGATGTGCAGAGCCGTCACCGTACCTCCGCAGAAGTCATCAGAACCGGCGCAGTCAATGATGTTGAGTTTCTTGCCGCCGAACTCGATATTGCACACTGTCGAGAAAACGGAATAGCCGTATTCTTTTTCAACGGGGAAGTAGTCACAAACAGTTGATTGCGACTCGACTGTACCGCGCCGTTTGATTACACCGCTCTCAAAGAGCATGGCTTCCATCAGAGTGGTCTTTCCTGAACCGCTGCCTCCGATGAGGGCGATGTTCTTGATTTCATTAGCTTGATAAACTTTAGCCATAATGATAAAATTAGAATGTTATATATTGATATTACGTTTCATACGAAAAAACAGCCCGCAAAAGTACGATAACTTTGCGGAACCTGCAAGAAAGTTGTGTATTTTGTGATAAAATTATGGAAAAGGATTATCCGATGACCTTATTTTCGGGGTTTATTCGTTGCAGAAACTCCTCTTCGTTGATGATGGGAATCCCTAACTGTTCGGCTTTCTTGCGTTTCTCGGGTCCCATGCTGTCACCTGCCAGCACGAAGGATGTTTTCTTGCTGATGGAACCGGTGTTTTTCCCGCCGTGGCTTTCGATGAGTGCCTTGTATTCGTCACGGGAGTGCTTTTGGAACACGCCGGAGATGACGATGGACAGACCCTCCAGTTCATTGGAAACCGGTTGGCCGGTCGTTTCATCGGCAGCGAACTGAAGCCCCGCCTGTTGCAGGCGAAGCAGCATTTTCAGATTGTCCTCCCGCTCGAAGAAAGACACGATATTGCGGGCTATCTGTTCCCCCACATCCTCCACGGCTGTCAATTGCTCGACACTCGCCCATTGCAGTTCCTGGAGCGAACGGAAACGTCGCGCTATCTTCTTTGCGGTTGTCTCTCCCACCATCCGTATGCCGATGGCGAACAGCACCCGCTCCCACGGCACCTGCTTCGATGCCTCTATGCCGCTGATGATGCGCTGCGCGGACTTCTGTCCGAAGCCTTCCAAACCTGACAGGTCATTCTCTTTCAGGTCATACAGGTCGGCGATGTTGCGTACCAGCCCTTTTTCCCACAGCAGGTCTATCGTCTCTTCGCCCAGACCGTCTATGTTCATCGCCTTGCGGCTGACGAAGTGTTCCAGTTTGCCTTTCTGCTGCGGCGGACAACTGTTCTCGTTGGGGCATCGCCATGCCGCCTCGCCCTCAACACGCACCAATGGCGTGCCGCACTCGGGGCAATGCGTGATAAACTGATAGTCTCCCGTTGCTTGCTGCTCTCCTGTTTCCTCTTTGCCTGTAATCTTCGGGATTATCTCTCCGCCTTTTTCCACCCAAACTTTGTCTCCTTCGCATATTCCCAACTGGCGCACAAAGTCCTCGTTGTGAAGGGTGGCGCGCTGCACGATGGTGCCTGACAGTTGCACGGGGTCAAGATTGGCGACAGGGGTGACGACTCCTGTCCTGCCGACCTGATAGGTGATTTGTCGCAGGGTCGTCAGTTGTTTTTCGGCGGGGAACTTGTATGCGATGGCCCAGCGGGGGGTCTTGGCGGTGAATCCGAGTTCCTGCTGTGCGGCGATATCGTTCACTTTCAGGACAATGCCGTCTGTTGCCACCGGCAGGCTCTTCCTTTCGGTGTCCCATCTTTCGATGAAAGCCATCACTTCGTCCACCGACCGGCACACCTGCATGTTCTCACTGACAGGGAACCCCCATTGTCTTGCCTGTTCGAGGCGTTCGGTATGTGTCTTGCCGCTTAGGTTCTCCCCCAGCACGTGATAGAGCCGGCAGGTGAGTCCGCGGCGCGCCACTTCGGCGGGATTGAGCAGTTTGAGCGTACCCGAGGCGGCGTTGCGCGGATTGGCGAAGAGAGGTTCTTCCTGTTCCTCGCGCTCCTTGTTCAGCCTTTCAAATGCCTCCCACGGCAGCAGTACTTCGCCGCGTATCTCATAGTAGTCAGGTAGTTCAGGCACGTATGCGGGTATGCTTCCTATGGTGCGTATGTTGCGCAGGACGTCATCGCCCCGTACGCCGTCCCCGCGCGTCAGAGCGCGCACCAGACGACCCTTCTCATAATGCAGGGATATGCTCAGACCGTCGTACTTGAGTTCCGCCACAATCTCCACGGAAGCGGGAAGATGCCGCACCCAGTCCTCTATCTCTTCGCGGCTGTAACTGTTGGCTAACGAGAGCATCGGATAACGGTGTGCGACCTGTTCGAATCCGTTGGCTTTCTTGCCCAGGTCGCTCCCCACATGCTGCGTCGGCGAATCCGGTGTCCGCAGGTCGGGGTATCTCTCCTCCAGCGCCTGCAGGCGTTTCATCTTGAAGTCGAAGTCCCTGTCGCTCAACGTCGGCTGGTTGAGGACATAGTACCGGTAGTTGGCATCCTCCAGTTCGGCGCGAAGGCGGATAACTTCCTCGCGTTCGGCAGTTTCAGTCTGAAATAAATCGTCCATGGTTAAGGCACTATCACCTTGCGGTGTTTGACTTGGTTATTGGCAAATAGATGAATGACATAGATTCCCGGTTTCCAGCCACTGGTGGGTAGCGTGTATGTCTCGCTTGCGATGGCCTTGTCGAGGACCAGTCCGCCCTGCATGTCATATACGCGTATGTGTCCTCCTGCGGCGTTGTCCACGCTCAGGTATCCGTCCTCGAACAGCACGTCGGGGTTGCTGATGACCTCCGCGCCTATGGAGACGGCTGACTGTACGAGGTTCAGCCCTACCAGGACGGGGTCGTGGTCCGAGTAGCGGAACATGGTTCCGTCGTCCGATTTGTCGTAGGTGTAACTGTCGCTCTCGTCGGAATTTATATGGTAGGCGGTCATACCGGTCACCTGCGGCATCATCGTGACGGAAGCCAGGGCGTGGTCCAGATAGCCGGCCTCGCCGCGGTATGTGTAACTGTAACTTGTGTCCTTGTGGCAGTACCGGTGCAGGTCGGTCATTCCGTAGTCCGTCAGCACGCGGATAGGGTCTTCCTTGCCGTAGGCGTTCAGGTCGCCCATCACCAGCATGTCCTCGTCACCGACGAAGTAGAGGAAACTCTCGTACTCGTCCAGAACCGACTGCGCCTCGCGCACACGGTCGCCGTTGTAGGAGCTCTGTCCGTCCCCTTTGTCGGCGTTGTCGCCCGCACCGCTGCCTGATTTGGCTTTGAAGTGGTTGATGCTGAATATGAACCGTTCGCCCGTCGCTTTCTCCTCGAAGCACTGCATCTGCTTTCTGTTTTTCACGCCCGCGTTGTTGCTCCGTATCTCGCCGTACGGAGCGACGGTCTGTGCGCAGTACACGTAGCCCGACTTGGTGTAACTGCCGTTCGTGCTTGTGCCGTCATCTATATAGGTGTACACCCTGCCCGTGTTTTTCGTCAGGTCGGCGGCTATCTCCTGCAGTGCCGTCTGGCCCATTTCCACTTCCACCAGCCCGTATATGTCCGCGTTTATCTTTGCCAGTGCCTGGCTCACTTTCTTGCGCTGCGCCTGATGTTCGTTGTAGTTGTCCGGTCCCAGACCTGTGCCGAGGTTCTCTACGAGGTAGTATTCCAGGTTGGCGGCGCAGACCAGCAGCGTATGTGTGCCGTGCTTGTCAATAGCCGTCTTGTCATACCCTTGCAGGATGTCTTCGCGCGAATTGCCCGTCCACGCACCGCTGACCAGTGTCATGGAGCCGGTCGAGTTGATCCGTACTACCGCGTCGCGCAGCCGTTCGCCCATGCGGTGGTAGCCGCTGACGCCCGACAGGCTGACCGAGCCGCTGTTGTTGAGCGACAGCAGGGACGTGTAATCCGCCGAGCCGGGAAGAACTTGGTTGGTAGGCGAATAGATGCGGCGCGGACTGATGCGGTAGCCGTTGTAGTTGTTGGTGATGTACCATTCGTCCGTCAGCCTTACCTCTTGTCCCACATACGCGCTGAGTTGCGTGGTGGTCCAGTTCTGTTTGTCGGCAATGCTCAGGGCGGTCTGGGCGGCGAGAGGGAAGGCGCCCGGAACCAGCCATACTGCAATCGCGAACACGACGCTCAGCGTGACTTTGTGTGTCTTGTCCGGAATATTCATTGTTTTGTAGCGCGATAAGCGGACAAAAATACGGGGATTATTTAGAAAGACCAAAAAAAATCACTGAATTTCTTGTTATAGTCGCAGTTTCGCCGTACTTTTGCCGTCCGATTTTGGGGATATTCCGGTTTTGACAGCAGGTCGAACAGGTACGTAAGCATGTCGGACACGAACACCGTCCGCTAACAGGGTTCAATCCAAAATTAACTGGCAACTACGAAGTAGCTCTCGCAGCTTGATCGAAGTATAGTAGATCGCTTTATCGGGGTACAAGGTATCCCGTCGGGACGTCTCTCCAAGCCCTTGTCTTGAGGCTGAAGGATTCAGAGGCGCAGCAATATCAGGACTGGCTGGCGCAGGCCGCGATGCGTTGGTGAGATTTTAGCGGATAAGGCGGTAGCCGGCAGTCCGGGCCAACGTTGCCGCACGAAAATCGAAGCCGGAATAAGCATGTAGAAAGCGTATTGGTTCCTTGTTTGGACGCGGGTTCGACTCCCGCTATCTCCACTGCCGTACAGATGAGGGCTAATCATATTCTCAACAACGACAATATGACACGCAAGGAAATCATTGTGGCTACCTGTCTGCTGGTTCTGTTCGGAACAGGTATGCACTTTGTACATCATCTGCCGTTCTTCAACCGTTTCTGGGGCTGCATCTTCCCTGTGAAGGAGAGTGTGATGGCGCACATGAAGATGGTTTTTTACCCGATGTTCCTGCTTGGTTTGTACCTTGCTGTCACCCGCCGCGATGTAAGTGCTGTTGGCGCTGCGCTCTTGGGCGGGTTGGCGGTGATGCCGCTTATTGTTGCCGCTTTCTTTGCCTATTGGGTCTTTGTGCGTAGGGAGTTGATGGCGGTGGATATCGCCATTTACATCTTAGCCATGGCGGGTGCCGTGTGGCTTGCCGGACGCTGGCTCATGTCGCCTTTTGTCCGGCGTGGGCGGTGGCTGTGGGTGGCTGCTGCCGTGCTTGGGATGGGGCTCATCGGCGTGCTGACATACCATGCCCCCGACTGGATTATTTTCACCGATTTTGGGTAAAGAGCGACTGCTGTTTTGCCACGTCGGCAAAACTCCGTACATTTGCGCCGTTACTAATTAAACATTATACGTATGAACACAACAAGACTGATGAACCGTGCGGCGGACAACATCCGTATCCTTGCCGCGAGTATGGTGGAGAAAGCGAAGAGCGGGCACCCGGGAGGTGCGATGGGGGGAGCCGACTTCATCAACGTGCTTTATTCCGAGTTTATGGAGTACGACCCCGAGAACCCCGGATGGGAGGGGCGTGACCGTCTTTTCCTCGACCCGGGGCACATGGCGCCTATGCTCTATGCCGCCCTTGCCCTGACCGGCAAATACACGATGGACGACCTGCGTAACCTGCGCCAGTGGGGCAGCGTCACGCCCGGACACCCCGAACGCAGCGTCGAGCGCGGCATTGAGAACGCGTCAGGCCCGCTGGGACAGGGGCACACCTTCGCTGTCGGCGCGGCTATCGCGGCCAAGTGGATGAACCAGCGCTTCGGAAGCGTCCACAACCCGACCATCTACGCTTACATATCCGACGGCGGCATTCAGGAGGAAATCAGCCAGGGCGCGGGACGCATGGCGGGGCACCTCGGGCTGGACAACCTCATCATGTTCTACGACGCGAACGACATCCAGCTCTCCACACCCTGCAAGGACGTGGACACGGAGGATATGGTGAAGAAATACGAGGCGTGGAACTGGTACGTGCAGGAGATTCCCGGCAACGACGCGGACGCCATCCGTGAGGCGCTCGTGCGAGCCAAGGAGGAGAAACACCGCCCGAGCCTCATCATCGGGCATACAGTGATGGGCAAGGGCTGCATGGCGGAGGACGGCACGAGCAAGGAGAACCTCTGCGCCACCCACGGACAGCCCATCACCAAGGCGGGAGCATCGTTCGCCCGCACCATCAGCAACCTCGGCGGCAACCCCGACGACCCGTTCGTCATCTTCCCCGAAGTCCGCGAACTCTACGACAACCGCAAGGCGGAGTTGCGCGAACTGTGCAACCGCCGCTACGAGCAGTTCTACCGCTGGCAGCAGGAGAACCCTACCCTGTCCAAGCAGTACGAGGCGTATTTCTCCGGCGAGACGCCCTGCATCGACTGGAGTCTGTTCCGCCAGGGCAGGGACAAGGCGACCCGCACGGCGAGTGCGGCGGTACTCGGCTTCCTCGCCGAGAACGTGGGCAATATGATAGTTTCTTCCGCCGACCTCTGCGGCTCCGACAAGACGGACGGCTTCCTCAAGAAGACGCACGCGCTGAAGAAGGACGACTTCTCGGGTCAGTTCCTGCAGGCGGGCGTGAGCGAACTGACGATGGCGTGCGTGTGCATCGGTATGGCGTTGCATGGAGGCGTCATACCGGCATGCGGCACCTTCTTTGTCTTCTCCGACTATATGAAACCTGCCGTGCGCATGGCGGCGCTGATGCAATTGCCCGTCATCTTCATCTGGAGCCACGACTCGTTCCGCGTGGGCGAGGACGGACCCACGCACGAGCCTGTCGAGCAGGAGGCGCAGATACGACTTATGGAGAAACTGCATAACCACAGCGGACGTCCGTCAGTGCTTGTGCTGCGTCCCGCCGATGCCGACGAGACCACGCTCGCATGGCGCGCCGCGCTGGAGAACACGCAGACGCCTACGGCGCTCATACTCAGCCGTCAGGACATCGTGTCGCTCCCCGATGTAAGTCCG